>JBEPXK010000439.1:0-3907 GCA_041641915.1 Planctomycetota bacterium | reverse complement strand
CACCCCGCTGACCATCGCCCCAACCAGCTTCTCCATCCGCTCCCCGGCCGCAAAGCGCACCAGCCGCTCGCGCTCGCAACGGATCACGGTGTGGAACCAGCCGAGCTGGAAGTAACTGTCGGTCTTCTCACCGCCTTCCGGCATCAGGCAGGCGGCAAGGTCGATCGCCGCGGCCCGCGGGGGATCGCCGTCCTTCCACTGGTGGTAGTCCTCGCGCTCCAGCCGCCGCGCCCGGCGCGCCGCGCCCGCGCAATCCGCACGCAGACCCGGCGCGAAAATACAGCAAGCCCCAGTTCCAGACGCCCCGACAGCCCCGCCGCCCCGGCTACGGGGCGAGCCTCAGCACCGCCCGCGACCTCGACCGCCGCCAGCCCCGCGACCAGCGCCAACAGCACCACCACACACCGCCACATCCGCTCCCCCCTTCTCTCCCGGCCCGACTGCATCCGCGCAGCCCTCCACCACGCCCAGATCTTGTGCCACACCCCCGCACAAGCCGTTGAAGCCCCGACCGCCCCAACCTCTGACCAACGCTCCCACGACCCTCGCCAGCGCCCCAGCCCCGCCCCCCTGACAGCCCGCTCACACCCGCCAGGCAGAGGCTTGCATTGCCCTCACCACCCACCATAGTGCCCGCCCACAACGCCAAGGGCCCTTAGCTCAGTCGGCTAGAGCGCATCGTTGACATCGATGAGGTCACTGGTTCGAGTCCAGTAGGGCCCACTCAGAAAACCGTCCGCACACGCGGACGGTTTTCTCATTACCAGCAGCCATACAGCAACGCACCGCCACCACGGGCCCTGCTGTATTCGAACCGGGGACACGAACACCGGGCAAGACATCGGTGAGGGCCGAAGCGGATGGGGGCAAAGCCACCAGGGAAGCCCAGCTGGCTTATCGGCCGCGAAGCCCAGCGCGAAGACACCGCAGAGAGCAAGCGAACGAGGAGTCGAGCGCTGGAGATCACTGGTTCGAGTCCAGTAGGGCCCACTCAGAAAACCGTCCGCACACACGGACGGCTTGCGGATGTCAGGCCACCTCGCGCACCAGCCGGATGCCGGCCAACGCGTATCGTCCGTCCCGTCACCGAGCTTCCCATAGTCGGGCACATCTCACGCAGCACCAGTCTTCACGCCCGGAACGCGCGTACCCCTGCGGTAGGTGACACGAGCGCCCCAATGGTTCCGCGCCTCTTGCACCCAACTGGTTATCATCCTATTCTCGTCGCTTTTCATCGTGTGGCCCGACCGCATTCGCTCCATATGGCAATGCACCTGGACCCACTCGATCGACACCACAGGAGACGAGGCATGCTTTCTGGCGGCGCGGCCCCCGGGACTTCAGATACACCTGTCATCAAGAGACGGGTCCCTCAGAGCTCGCTCGGCACCTTCGAAACGGCAGCTACCGCTGCAAGTCGGCCGACCGAGGGGTGGTTTTCGCCGAAAATGGGCCGCAGGCCCGGCGAAAACGCGGCCGCAGGCCGCGAACCCCGACCGAGGCCGTGGGGGTACGCGCCGAAGGCGCGAGGGGGCGCTGCCCCCTCTGATGGAAGCCTCAAGAAAACTGTTCCGCATGGATCTCAATGCCTGAACCGCTGCGCTGACGAACCCGCGCCATGACCGATAAATCCTTCCTCTGCCCCGACAGCTGGACCAGAGCCCACTACGAGCGTTGTTCCGAGAGCCTGAATCGCCTTTCTTCAGCCGAACCGACCCACTTGATCCGCGCTCTAGACGACTACCGCCATGCGCTGAGCAAGGCACATCATGGCAACGAGTTCCTCGATATCGACCTGGCCGACGTGATGTTGGCCGGCCTCCGCGTCGCCTGGGCCGGAGTGGACGACCTCGCTCCCCTGCAGCGTCAGTGGCTGACCCTCGCCACCGCCTACCTGGTCGACCCCGATGACCATGCCAACGACTTCACCGACCTCAGTGGTCTCGATGACGACGCTTTCATCGTCGCCACCACGCTCCGCGCCATCGGGTTTGATGACCACGCCCAGAAGATCGACGAGGCCCTTGGATGAGCATCATCACCGAGGCCCTCCCCGCCGGTACCCGACTTGAGATCCGCGACGAGGAGTGGGTCGTCCGCCGTTGTCAGGCCCTCACCGGCGGCGGCTACGAGCTCCACGTCACCGGTATCAGCGAGCTCGTTCACGGACACCAGGCCGTCTTCCTCAGCCAACTCGAAACCGGTGCCCGTGAACTGCGCCCGGAGGAGACAGCGTTCGTCCTCGATACCTCGCCCGGTTACCGCCGCGCTCGACTCTACCTGGATGCCATGTTACGGCGCACACCGGCGGTCGATACCGCTCTGCACACCGGACCGCTGGCTGCCATCAACCCGGCCGACTACCAACTCGAACCCGCACGCCATGCGCTGGCGCAGCCACGGCCGCGTCTGCTCATCGCCGACGCCGTGGGCCTCGGCAAGACCATCGAAGTCGGGGTCATCGTCTCCGAGCTCATCCAGCGCGGTCGCGGCGACCGCATCCTCTGCCTGGCCAAGAAGTCGATGCTCACCCAGTTCCAGCAGGAGCTGTGGACCCGGTTCAACATCCCGCTCGTACGTCTGGACAGCCTCGGTATCGCCCGGCTGCGCTCGCGGATCCCCACCAACAAGAATCCCTTCGCCTGCTACAACCGACTCATCGTCAGCATCGACACCCTCAAAGAGACGCGCACCTCCACCAGCTACCGGCACTACCTCGAGAACTTCAAATGGGACATCGTTATCATCGACGAGGCCCACAATTGCGCCAACGTCGGCACCGCCAACAACGAGCTCGCACAGCGCGTCTGCCGTAACGCCGAGGCGGTCCTCCTCACCACGGCGACGCCGCACAACGGCCGACCCGAGAGCTTCGCGCACCTCATCCGCCTGCTCGACCCCACGGCGATCACCGATCCGAGCGACTACGACGAGAGCACCATCGGGCCCTACTTCATCCGCCGCTTCAAGAAGGACGTCGTCGACCAGGTCGGCCAGCACTTCCGCGACCGCCGGCTCCATACCATCCGCAAGCCGGCAGCCCCGCGTGAGGAAGCCATCTTCGAGCGACTCGGCGCCCTACGCCTCAAAGCGCTCAGCCGCAAGCGCACCAAGGAAGACCAGCTCCTGCGCTACATCCTCTACAAGAGCTACCTCTCCAGCCCCGAGGCGGCCGCCGAAACCCTGGCCACCCGCTTGCGCCAGGCCGAGAAACGCATCGATGCCGGCAAAGGCAGCCATCTCGAGGAACACCTCGGCGAGCTCCAGGCCCTCCACGCCGAACTTGCAGACCAATCGATCGCCAACTCGACTCGCTATCAGGCCTTCATTGCACATCTCAAAGCCAGCGGCTTCCCACAGAAGAAGGACCCCGACAGCCGCATCATCTGCTTCACCGAAAGCCGGCGCAGCCAAAACGCCCTCGCCGCGGCCATCCGCGCCCAGTTCAAGCTCGATGACGACGTGGTCCCCATCCTCCACGGTGGTATGACCGACGTGGAGCAGGCCCGCATCGTCGACGACTTTGGCAAGGGCGACACCCCCGTGCGCCTGCTTATCGCAACCGATGTGGCATCTGAGGGCGTGAACCTCCACTACCACTGCCACCATCTCGTCCACTACGACCTGCCCTGGTCGTTGATTCGCCTCGAACAGCGCAACGGCCGCATCGACCGCTTCGGCCAGGAACAAGAACCCAACATCCACTACCTGCTGGTGGAGACCGCCTGTGCGGCCTTCGCTGGCGACAAGCGCATCGTCGATGCCCTGATCGAGAAGGAGCAGTGGGTCTACCACAACACCGGCGATGCTGCTGGCGTCATGGCGGTATTCGATGCCGAGAGCGAAGAACAACGTCTGGGCGATCACGCCGCCGAGGCCGCCGGTAACGCTGCCTTCGATGTCGACA
>JBEPXK010000438.1:0-3908 GCA_041641915.1 Planctomycetota bacterium | reverse complement strand
CCTCGGTCGGGGTTCGCGGCCTCCGGCCGCGTTTTCTGCGGGCCTGCGGCCCATTTTCGCAGAAAACCACCCCTCGGTCGGCCGGTCGCCCAGCCAAGCTTGGCTGGGCTCCGCTCGCTGGCGGTGCCGAGGTTTGGGGCTCTGAGGGACTCGTCTAAGGTGGGCCTCCGCCCACAACCCAAGGGTTGAGCATAGGGCTCCGGCCCACCTTTCTGCTCTTTCATCAGGGGACTTCGTCCCCCGAACCCCCTGTGCCTCGACAGCTTGTGACAGCGCCGCTTTCAAAACGTTGTTTTTTGTCGCTGTCACAAGCAATCGAGGCACTAAGCGCGAGCCGACCCCGCCAGCAGATGCGCGAGCGCCGTTGCTTGGCCCTCGACAGCGCCAGCGCGGGTTCTAGCATACCCCGCTCTGCGCGGGCGCCGGCCCATGGATGATCGCAGGAGGGTGGACGCTACGGTGGTCGAAGAAGCGATGCGCAAGGCCGATGTGCTGATCGAGGCGCTCCCGTTCCTCAAGCAGTTCCATCACGCCCTGACCGTGGTCAAGATCGGCGGCGAGGCGATCGAGGATGCGCCGACGTTGCGCGCTTTGCTGACCGACCTGGTCTTCCTCGAGCAGGTCGGTCTGCGTCCGATCCTGGTCCACGGCGGCGGCGCGAGCATCTCGCGTGCGCTGAGCGCTGCGGGCATCGAGGTGGTCTGGAACCAGGGCCGCCGGGTGACCACGCCGGAGGCGATGGAGCTGGTCGCGCGCGAGGTCGAGCGGCTGAACCTCCATCTGGTCGACCAGCTGTTCGAACTCGGCGGCGCGGCCGTCGGGCTGGTGCCCTCGCGCCACTTCTGCATCGTTCAGGGCGAGATCCACGATCCGGCCCTCGGCGAGGTCGGTGCGCCGGTGGCGGTCGACCGTCAACGTCTGACCAGCTTCACCAGTCGTGGCCTGATACCGGTGGTGCCGCCGCTCTCCCTGCACGGCGATGGGCGCATCCTCAACACCAACGCCGATGACATCGCCCTGGGTGTCGCTACCGCGATGGGCGCGGCCAAGTTGGTCTTCTGCAGCAGCGTGCCCGGGGTGCTGCGCGATCAGCACGACCCTGCCAGTCGCATCCCGACCCTCCGCCCGGAGGAGGTGCGCACGCTGGTCGACGCGGGCACCATCAGCGGCGGGATGATCCCCAAGGTCGAGAGCTGTCTTGCCGCCCTGGACGCCGGCGTGGCGAAGATCCACATCGTCCATGCAGCCGCAGCCCACGCCCTGCTGTTGGAGATCTTCACCGCCGAAGGTGTGGGCACCGAGCTGGTCGCCGATGCGCCGACCACCACCCGGCGGGTACGCGCCCGTTAGGCGCCAGGAGGAGTGCGGAGATGCTGGGCAAGGATCTGATCAGTCTCAACGATCTCACGGCCGAGGATTTCGCCGCCCTGCTCGACGTCGCCGTGTATCTCAAGGACCGGCGCGCGCGAGGGGTGATCGAAACCGTGCTGGCCGGGCAGACCCTGGCGATGGTGTTCGAGAAGCCCAGCTTGCGTACCCGGGTCAGTTTCGAGGTCGGGATGAGCGAGCTCGGTGGCCGCGGCATGTACCTCAGCCGCGATGAGGTCGGCCTGGGCAAGCGCGAAGCGGTCGAGGACATCGCCCGGGTGCTCAGCCGCTACGTCCAGGGCATCATGATCCGCACCTTCGCCCACGCGAACGTCGAACTGCTCGCCGCGCACGCGAGCGTGCCGGTGATCAACGGCCTGAGCGACGCGAGCCATCCCTGTCAGGCCCTGGCCGACGTACTGACCATGCGCGAGCACTTCCCGGACCTGGCTGGCCTGAAGGTGGTGTTCATCGGCGACGGCAACAACGTCGCGCGTTCCCTCGCCCGCGCCTGCATCCTGGTCGGCGCACGGATGCAGCTCGCCTGCCCCGAGGCCTACGCCTTCACCGCGCGCGACATCGCCGAGTTCGGCGACGACTGGGGCAGCGCGGTGAGCCAATGCCACGACCCGCGCGAAGCCGTCGCGGGAGCCGATGTGCTCTACAGCGACGTGTGGACCAGCATGGGCCAGGAGGACGAACGCGCCGAACGCCTGCGCGCGTTCGCCGGCTATCAGATCAACTCCGACCTGGTCGCCGCCGTCGGCGAGCGGGTGCGGATCATGCACTGCCTGCCGGCCAAGCGCGGCGAGGAGATCACCGATGCCGCGATCACCTGTCCGCAGAGCATCATCTTCGATCAGGCCGAGAACCGCATGCACGCGCAGAAGGCCATCCTGCGGATCCTGATGGCCGATGATCGCGACGAGGTCCTGGCTGCCGCCGGGGCCGCCGGGTCCTGAGCCGCAGCGCCCGGCCGCCTAGCGGGCGGTCGCGGTTCGCTGGGTCGTCCGCGGTGATCATCCGCCGCATCAGCAGCACATGACGGGCAACGCCCCGATGAACAGGAGAGCCCATGCGCCCCGTGAGTTTCGAGCGCGACTACATCACCCATCCGGCCGGTTCCTGCCTGGCCAGCTTCGGGGCGACGCGGGTGATCTGCACCGCCTCGATCGAGTCCTCGGTGCCGCCATTCCTGCGCGATAGCGGTCGCGGGTGGGTCACCGCCGAGTACGCGATGCTGCCGGGTAGTACCGGCGGCGGGCGCAAGCGGCGCGAGATCGGCAAACGCGATGGCCGCGGGACCGAGATCCAGCGTCTGATCGGGCGCTGCCTGCGCGCGGCGGTCGACTTCGCAGCACTCGGCGAGGTGAGCATCGTCATCGATTGCGACGTGCTCCAGGCCGATGGTGGCACGCGCACCGCGGCTATCAGTGGCGGCTGGGTCGCGCTCTACGATGCCTTGCGGGTCCTGGCCGAAAAGCAGGGCAAATCCGGTCCGGCGGCCTACCTCGCCGGCCAGGTGGCCGCGGTCAGCGTCGGGGTGGTCGATGGGGCGGTGGTCTGCGATCTCGACTATGCCCACGATTCACGGGCCGAGGTCGATATGAACGTGGTCATGCGCGACCGCGACCTGGTCGAGGTCCAGGGCACCGGCGAGCAGGGCGTATTCGATCGCGCCGCGCTCGACCGCATGCTCGACGCCGCCGAGAGCGGGATCGCCGGGATCCAGCAGGCCCAGCGCGCCGCGCTCGGCATCTGAGCGCAACCGGCCGCGGCCGGCGCTCTTTGCTCTCAGCGCTTTTCGACCAGCACGCCATCCGGCGCGTGGACCACGTACTCGAAGCGCGAGAGCCGGTCCGCCGTGCCCCAGTTGGTCGGCCCCGCGAGCACGCCGTGGGTGCCGCTGAAGCTGATCAGCGCATCGGCGGGGATCGCGGGCAGCGCGTCGTCGGGGTCGAGGAAGTGGATGAAGGCCAGTTCGACGTCGGCGGGCACGGTATCGTTGTAGATATCCGCGCGCTTGAAATCGGCCCGCAGGCGACCGGCGGTCTCCGGTTGGGCTGCCGGTCGACCAAAGACGATGGCCACGGTGGTGGCGCCATGGAAGTCGTGGTACTGCTCGGAGGTCGCGATCACCCGGCCGACGCCGGCGATCCGACCTTGGGGGTCGAAGGAGATCGGGCCGTCGAGTACCGGTCCGGCGCCGGGCGAGCCATCGACGATGACATCGGCGCTGACGTTGTCGACGTTCGGAGGGAGCAGCGTGAAATCGGGACCGCCACCGAAGAGCAGCGCGACCACCACCAGGATCAGCACCACCGCCGTGGCGGCGATGATCAGTGGACGCTTGTGCCACGGGGTGGCGGGCGCGTCGTCGGGGGCGAGGTCGCAGCCGCGGCAGGTGCCGCGTTCGGGTTTGTTCTTCGCGCCGCAATGGGGGCACTGCCAGAGGTCCTCCCGGCTGCCGGTCTGGCCGGCGCCGGCTGCGCCGAGCGCGGCTCCGGGGCCGGCCGGGCCGGCGACGACCGGCACGGGGG
>JBEPXK010000437.1:0-3920 GCA_041641915.1 Planctomycetota bacterium | reverse complement strand
CGCGCGCGCCGCGGCGCTGCTCGCGGCGCGCGAGCTGCCCGCATCGGCGCTCCCGCCCCTGGAGACCGCACCGCGACGCGCCGGAGGGACGCCGGTGGCGCTCATCGGTGGGCCGTTGCGCCCGGTGGATCGCTGGCTCTACGACCTGATCGAGGACGCCGGCGCCCGCGTGGTCCTCGACGCCACCGAGTGGGGCGAGCGCACCTATCCGCGCCGCTTCGACGGCCGGGCGCTGCGCGCCGATCCCCTCGACGAACTCGCCGATGCCTATTTCGGCCACATCCCGGCCGTGTTCCGCCGGCCCAACAACCGCCTGTTCGCCTGGCTGCGCCGGGCCCTGATCACGAGCGACGCGCGGGCCTGTATCTTCGTGCGTCAGAGCTGGTGCGACCTGTGGCACGCCGAAGAGCAGCGGCTGCGCGACTGGTGCGCGCGGCCGGCGACCACTCTCGCGCTGGGCGACCAGGGCGCGCGTGCCAGCGCCCGGACCCGGATCGAAGCGTTGATGGAGCGCACGGCATGAGCGCCCCGCAGCTGCTCGATCTCACCGGCTGGGATGAGCGCTACGCCCGGTTGCGCGCCGCGGGCCTGCGCGAGGCGCCCTACGGCGGCCCACTGCGCCGGCACGCACAGCAGGGCGACACCCGTCTCGCGCGCCTGCGCTTCGACGACAGCCCCGCCGCCCTGCGGCTGTGGAACTTCCTGCTCAGCGAGGAGGAGCGCCTGCGCGACGCACGCGCCGCGGGCCTCGTGCTCGTCGGCGCGCTCAAGGACCTCGGCACCGTGCCGGTGATCGCCTGTGCCCACCCCGCCCTGCGCGCCTTCTATCTCGACGGGGCGTGGTGGATCCCCTGCGTGATGGAACTCTCCGCCGGCCTGCTGCGCTTCGCCGACGACATGGGCATCGACCAGTCCTTCTGCCCGGTGCGCGCCCTGCTGGGGGCCTATCACGCCGCGGGCCACTACCCGCAGCCCGACACCGTGATCTGCGACGTCGGCGCCACCTGCGACGACGTCTCGGCGATTGCGCAGCGGCTCGCGGGTACCGGCGTGCCCATCGTGTGGTGGGAGATGCCGCATCGCCGGGCCCGCGACCCCGACGAGGACGACGTCGCGCTACCCGGGGGCCTGCGCGCGCCAGCGATCCAAGTCGCGCTGGTCCGCGAGGAGCTCGCCCGCATCACCGCCCATCTCGGCGGGCTCGCACCGGACCCGATCACCGACGCGATGCTCGCCGACAGCATCACCGCGACCAACCACGTCCGTAGCCGCCTGGCACGCCTGCGCAAGCTGGTCTTCACCGCGCCGCGGTGCCCCTTGCCGGCGCTCGAACTGCTCATCGCCGAGATGCTCGCGATCCACTTCTGCAGCGACCGCCCGGAGTGCATTGCCGTGCTCGACGACCTCCTGACCACCGTCACCGAGCGCGTCCGCGCGGGCCACGGCCATTTCGCCGCCGACGCGGTCCGCGTCTTCTGGGTCAACCCGGTGGCCGACCTGGCGGTGATGAATCTGCTCGAGGCGAGTGGCGGCCGTCTGTGCGGCACCGAGTTCCTGTTCTGCCACGCCCTCGATCCCATTCCCACGGATCTGCCGCCGCTCGAGGCCCTGGCCCGCAGTGCCCTGGCCGATCCGATGGTCGGTCCGATGGCCGATCGCGCCGCGCGCGTCGTGCGCGATGCCCGCCGCTACGAGGCCGAGGCGGTGGTCGTCTCGCGCATCCCCGGTGCCAGCCACTGCGCCTGGGAGGGCGCGCAGATCGCCACGCGCTGCGCGGCGGATCTGGACATCCCGGTGGTCGAGATAGAAGTGCCCCCCGTAAGCGATGCCAGCACCTCGCAGGTGCGCACGCGCATCGAAGCGCTCGTGGAAACCGCGCGCGCCAGGAGGAGCAGCCGATGATCACCTGCGGTATCGACGGCGGCTCGCGCACGGTCAAGGCGGCGCTGGTCGACGACGGCCGGGTCCTGGCCACGGCCATGCGCGACCAGGGCATCCACCAGCACCGCATCGCCGAGGAGTTGCGTTCGCGCGTCTGCGCGCAGGCCGGCATCGCCCCGACGGCCATCGCCGGCACCATCGCCACCGGCTACGCGCGCGGCGTCATCCGCAACGTCGATCGCGCCGTGACCGAGATCACCTGCCACGCCCGCGGTGTCGCCCATCTGGCGCCGGAAGCACGAAGCATCATCGAGATCGGCGGCCAGGACTCCAAACTCATCCGGCTCGCGCATGGCGGCGCGGTAGACGACTTCGCGATGAACGATCGTTGCGCCGCCGGCACCGGCCGCTTCCTCGAGATGGTCGCCATCCAACTCGAGACCGACCTGGACCGCTTCGCCGCCTTGTGCGATTCGGCGGCCACGCCGGCGGACATCAGCAGCATGTGCGTGGTCTTCGCCGAAAGCGAGATCGTCGGCCTGCTCGCCGCCGGACGCGAACCGGCCGACATCCTCGTCGGGGTGGAACACGCGATCGCCGATCGCATCGCCGCCATGGCCGGACGCCTGCTCTGCGATCCGGTCGCCTTCACCGGCGGTGTCGCGCTCGTCCCGGGCATGCGCGCGGCGCTCGCGCGGCGCCTGGGGCGCGAGATCGTCACCTGTCCGCACGCCGTCTACACCGGCGCCATCGGCGCCGCGCTGCTGGCCGCCGCATGAGATCGCGGCCGCGGCGCAGTCCTACAGGAGGAGCACCATGACGAGCGAACAGATCGCCAAGCGCAAACGGATCATGGAGCGGTCGATTGCCCTCGGCCACTGTATCTGCGACCCGGCCAAGCCGTGCCCGTGCCCGGTATTCAAGCGCCACCAGGTCTGCGAGTGCGCCGGCGAGCGCCTGCCCCGCCCCACCGGCACGGTCAGGCTCACCGAGCACGTGCGTAATCCCGGCTGCGCATCCAAGGTGAACAAGGAGACCCTCACGGCGGTCCTCGCCGGCCTGAGCGAACTCGACGACCCACGCGTGCTCATCGGCTCCGCAGCCGGCGACGACGCCGGGGTCATCGAGCTCGACCCGGGCACCGGCACCGTCCTCACGGTCGACGTCTTCTCGCCCTCGGTCGACGACGCGCGGACCTTCGGCCGCATCGCCGCCGCCAACAGCCTCAGCGATATCTACGCCATGGGCGCCCAGCCGCAGGCCGCCCTGTCGATCGTCGGCTACCCCACCTACGCCCTGCCGCTGGAGGGGATGCGCGCGCTGCTCGCCGGCGGTCTCGAAGTCATGCACGCCGCCGGCGTGCCGGTGGTCGGCGGCCATTCGATCAACGACGACGAACCCAAGGCCGGCTTCGCCGTGCTCGGCACCGCACCGACCGGCGCGCTGATCGGCAACGCTGGCGCCCGCCCTGGCGACGCCATCGTCCTCACCAAACCCATTGGCGGCGGCATCGTCAATTTCGCCCGACAGATCGGCCGCGCCGACGACGCGGCGCTCGACGCGGTCACCGCGGCGATGGCCACGCTCAATCGCGCCGCTGGCGAGCGCCTGCAGGCCTTCGACGCCCACGCCTGCACCGACGTCACCGGCTTCTCCCTGCTCATCCACCTCGGCGAAATGGCCCGGCGCAGCGACGTCGCGGTCGAGCTCGATTTCGACGCCGTGCCGCTCTTCCCCGGGGTACAGGACCTCGCGCGGCAGCATGTGCTGCCCGGCGCGCTGGAGCGCAACCGCGAGGCGGCCGTCGAGTCCATGCTCGACCTCGCCGCGCTGACCGACATCCAGCAGGCCGTGCTCTGCAGCCCCGAGACCAACGGCGGGTTGCTGGTCAGCCTGAGCGCCGGACGCGCCGATGCCTTCATCGCCGAACTGGCCGCGCACGGCGTGACCGCGGTGCGCATCGCCACGGTCACCGGCGCGCAGGCAGGCGGGCATCTGCGCGCCACCACCGCACACGCCGACGCCTGGCAGCCGCTGCC
>JBEPXK010000436.1:2937-3923 GCA_041641915.1 Planctomycetota bacterium | reverse complement strand
GGGGGTTCGGGGGACGAAGTCCCCTGATGAAAGAGCAGAAAGGTGGGCCGGAGCCCTATGCTCGCAACCCTTGGGTTGTGGGCGGAGGCCCACCTTGGTATACGGATCAGGCGGGGTGTTGGCCCGGACAAATGCCCCTGCGGGCCGGGCCAACGCCCCGTTTGAGTCTGTGATGGCGCTCGCGTGACCCTCCCGCCGGGTATCAAGCCTGGTGGGAGGGTCCGCCTTGCCTTCCCCCGGCGAGCCGCAGCATGAGCGCGACTCTGGTTCCGGGAGGGCCGACGACGTGCGGATGATGGGCTGCTTCTCCATGGTGGTGCTGCTCGCGGTGCTCACGGGCGAGGCGTTCGTGTACGCCTGGCTCGCGCGGGCGATGGACAACGAGTGGCTCGGGGCTGCGATCGCGATGATCCTGCTCAGCGTGGCTGGCTATCGTCTGCTGCGCTGGCGCGGTCGCCGGATGGCGGTGACGATGATGGGCGGCGATCCGGGCCGGGCCTTCGTGCACATGTTCGGCGCGCTGCTGATCGTGATCCCCGGTTTCGCCACCGGTGCCATCGGCCTGCTGCTGCAGTTGCCGCCGGTGGGCAAGCTGTTCGCCGGGGTGGCGCGCAAGGCGATGATGCGGATGGCCAAGGCCGCGGCCGGCAAGATGGGCCAGGGCCTCGGGCTCGGCGGCCTCGGCGGCGGTCCGTTCGGGCCGATGGCCGGCGGTGGGTCGCCCTTCGCCGGCGGCGGTTCGCCATTTGCAGGCGGCGGAGTGCCCGGCTTCCCCTTTGGCGCGGGCGGGCTCAAGCCCGATGACGGGCGCCGGTTCAAGGGCAAGACCATCGATACCACCGCGGAGAAGTAAGCGGCATCTATCAGAGGGGGCGCTGTTATCAGAGGGGGCGCTGCCCCCTCGCGCGCTCACGCGCACCCCAGCTGCGCTTGCTCCTCGCTTCGCTGCGGGGCTGCGCTTGCGCTGCGTCGGCCCGGGGGCCCCC
>JBEPXK010000436.1:0-2927 GCA_041641915.1 Planctomycetota bacterium | reverse complement strand
GATGCCGCCTCCGCCCTGCGGCCCATTTTCGCAGAAAACCACCCCGTGGTCGGCCGGTTGCCCAGCCAAGCCTGGCTGGGCTCCACTCGCTGGCGGTTCCGAGGTTTGGGGCTCTGAGGGAAGCCTCAAGTAGCGCGCGGGGCCTGTCTCCGGGGCGCCGCCTTTTCCGGTCGCGCAGGCCCGCGTGCAGCGGCGGTCTGGGCGTAGACTAGTGGGCGATGCCGGCTAGACTCGCGCCTTTCCCGAAGTGGGGGAGGCGACGACGGACATGGACCAGGGCAACGGCGGTACACGGGATCTTCTCATCGAGGAGGAGATGAAGGAGAGCTATCTCACCTACGCCATGAGCGTTTTGGTGGATCGCGCTCTGCCCGACATCCGCGACGGCCTCAAGCCGGTACATCGGCGCATCCTCTACGTGATGCGCGAGCTCAACCTGACCCCCGGCGCCAAGTACCAGAAATCGGCCAAGATCGTGGGTCAGACCATCGCCAACTACCATCCGCACGGCGACATGGCGGTCTACGATGCGATGGTGCGCATGGCTCAGGGCTTCTCCTTGCGCTATCCACTGGTCGATGGGCAGGGGAACTTCGGCTCGATCGACGGTGATCGCGCCGCTGCCTACCGCTACACCGAAGCGCGGATGGCGCGTCCGGCGAGCGACATGCTCGAGGACATCCAGTACGACACCGTTGACCATCGCGACAACTTCGACGGCAACACCCAGGAGCCGGTGGTCCTGCCATCGAAGTTGCCCAACCTGCTGGTCAATGGTTCATCGGGTATCGCCGTGGGTATGGCGACCAACATCCCGCCGCACAACCTCGGCGAGGTCTGCCGCGCGGCGATCCACCTGATCGACAACCCTGGTGCGACCGTCAGCGATCTGATGCAGTTCATCAGCGCGCCCGACTTCCCCACCGGCGGGTACATCTGCGGTACCGGCGGGGCCCGGCTGGCCTACGAAACCGGCCGCGGCCGGGTGGTCATGCGGGCCAAGATCCATACCGAGGTGGTCGACAACAGCACCCGGCTGGTGGTCACCGAGATCCCCTACGGCATCAAGCTGGAGACCATCACCCAGTCGATCGACAAGGCAGTGCGCGACGGCCATATCACCGGCATCAGCAACATGCACGGTGGGACGGTCAAGGGCGGCATCCGGCTGGTGTTCACGCTCAAGCGGGGCGAGGACCCCGACGTGGTGCTCAACCAGCTGTGGAAGCACACCAGCCTGCAGAGCACCTTCGGCATCAACATGGTCGCGCTCGATGGCGGGCGTCCGCGGGTGGTGGGTCTCAAGCGGATCCTGATCGCCTGGGTCGCCCATCGCAAGGAGGTGATCGTCCGCCGGACCCGTTTCCTGCTCGCGCGCGACGAGGCCCGGCTGCATATCGTGCTCGGCCTGCTCAAGGCGATCGACATCATCGACGAGATCATCGCCCTGATCCGGGCCTCGCAGAGCGCCGAGACCGCCAAGCAGGAGTTGATCGAGCGTTTCGGCTTCAGCGATCGGCAGGCTCAGGCCATCCTCGACATGCAGTTGCGGCGTTTGACCGGCCTGGAGCGTGATCGGCTTCAGGACGAGCACGACGAGCTTTGTGCGCGCATCGCCGAGTACCGCGACATCCTCGCCCACGAAGCGCGGCAGTACGGCATCATCAAGGACGACCTTGCCGGACTGATCGAGCGGTACGGCGACGAGCGGCGCTCCCAGATCGTGGCTGCCGCCGGCGACCTCGAGATGGAGGACCTGATCGAAGACGAGGAGTGCGTCGTCACCATCACCAACAGCGGCTACATCAAGCGTCTGCCGGTGGGGACCTATCGCGTCCAGCGCCGCGGGGGGCGCGGAGTGAGCGGCGGCAAGCTCAAGGACGCGAGCGACTTCGTCTCGCAGATGTTCCTCGCCACCGCCCACCAGTATCTGTTGGTCTTCACCAGCACCGGCAAGGTCTACTGGCTCAAGGTCTACCGGATCCCGCAGATGCCTCGGACCTCGCGCGGCCGGGCCCTGCCCAATGTTCTCGATCTGCCGCCGGGGGAGGATGTGACCAACTGCATCCCGGTGCGCGAATTCGACGAGGATCGGTTCCTGTTCTTCGCCACCGCCAATGGCCAGGTCAAGAAGACCCAGCTTTCCGCCTATGGCAATCCGCGCCAGGGCGGCATCTGGGCGATCAAGCTGCTTGAAGGGGACCATCTCATCGGCACCGCGATCACCGCCGAGGACGACGAGATGGTGCTGGCCGCGCGTGGTGGGCTCGCAGTGCGCTTCCGCAATGCCGACGTCCGCGCGACGGGCCGGTACACCGCCGGGGTCAGCGGGATCAATCTCGGCGTCGACGACGCGGTGGTCAGCCTGGTGGTGCGGCAGCCCGATACGGAGTTGCTCACCGTCTGCGAGAGTGGCCACGGCAAGCGCACGCCCTTCGACGAATACCGCCTGGTGCGCCGCGGCGGCAAGGGCGTGGTCAACATCAACATCACCGATCGCAATGGTCCGGTCGTTGGCAGCCTCGCGGTCGCCGATGACGACGAGATCATGTGCATGAGCCGGTCGGGGATGGTGGTCCGTACGCGGGTGTGCGACATCCGTTCAATGGGCCGCTCCACCGCTGGAGTGCGGATCATCAACCTCCAGAGCGAGGATCGCTTGATCGGGATTGCCCGCTGCCTCGGTGAAGGCGACGCCGAGGACGAGGATCAGGACGACGCGCCCGAGCCGGGTGATGAGCACTCCGCGTTGGAGCCGCGCGACAGCGAATGAGGGTCGCCTGAGGGCGCCCCCAAAGCCTTTCCCATCAAGGGGAGGCTTTCTTCAGAGGGGGCGCTGCCCCCTCGCGCCTTCGGCGCACACCCCCCCGGCCTCGGTCGCCCTTCGCCAGCTTCGCTGGCGTTTCCGCCGGGCCTGCGGCCCATTT
>JBEPXK010000435.1:0-3925 GCA_041641915.1 Planctomycetota bacterium | reverse complement strand
AAACCTGGCCAAGGGCGCCTACCCCGTTAGCATCCCCCTGGGCAACCTGCCGTCACTACCCGCCACGTCCAACGCACCGACCCACCACCCGAGATGCCGCGAGATAGCCGATGCCACCCGACCACCATGACGTCTTCGCCCCGCCCGACTCCTCCAGTCCCTACGCCCGTCAGGAGCGCGGTCACGTACCAGCCAGCGTCCTCAAAGACATCCGCAATGGCGGCATCTGCGCCATCATCTCCTCGAGCATAACGGTTGTCGTCTACGTGCTCGCGCGTGGCCAGCTCGACCCACGGCTCGAGACCTGGATCATGTTCGAAGTCGTCCTGCTCGTCGGCTGCACCATCGGCACGTTCTTGAAGAGCCGCATCGCCACCACCGCCTTGTTCGGCTACTTCGTCTTCAGCAAGATCCTCGGCCTGGTCCAGGGCGACAGCAACATCGCCGGTCTCGCTCTCGCTGGGGTGTTCATCTACTTCTACTTCAAGGCCATGCGCGCGAGCTACCAATACCACCAGCTGGTCGGACGCGGTTCCTACAGCACAGCAGAAGCGGCCTCGCCATACCATCGACGGTCCTGACGAACCCCGCCCGCCATCCGCGCGCCTGCCAGCGGCATCGTCGCTCGCACCACCGTGCCCTTCTGCCTCGCCCCTCCGAACACGACCTTCGCACGACAAACGCCACACCGACCCCCAGCCACAGCAACGATCGACCATGAAATTCATCCTCCCCTGTGTCCTCACCATCTGCGCAACGTTCTTGTTGTATCTCCCCTATCACCATGAAGCCGCTATGAGCGAACAGCTCCCGCAACTACTCGTTGCTGACGAGCCTTTGCCGCTGACCCTGTTCAACGGCTACGTCGCGTTCACCTCGGGCATGGCCGTGATCCTCTACCTCGCCGCACTCATCCTGGCAGTGCGCTTCCATCGCACCGCCGGCGAGGTGAACGCCACCAGACCATGCACAACGCACGCTGAACAACCCAGCACTCCAGCCTGAACAACAGCGGTCAAACCTCGCGCCCGTCAGTAAGCGGAGCCCAGCCAGGCCTGCCTGGGCGACCGACCGAAACCGGGCCGATGCGCGGCTACAATGCGAGCGGAAGCGAGCGCCGCGCAGGGGTGCGCAACGGCCAGGCCCGACACAGGCCGCGAGAAGCCCAAGGCGTCGACTGGGGGTTCCACAGCGGGCGCCACCCCCTTTAAAGCAGGAAAACTAGAAGTCCAACCGCATCAGGAACCAGTCCTCGTCCGGTGCCTCGCCATCGAGTTTGTTTACCGGATCCTGCCATGTCAGCGCTTGAGGAGCCTCGATCCACTCGCGCTCCGGGCTGGCTTCGGCCGCGTCGATGACCGCGCCACCTTCGATGGCAAAGAACTGCGCATCCTCCAAGGCGATCGGGCTAACGCCCGGCGCGTAGGGTTCGAGCTCGCCGGTGCCGCCATACCAATAGCCGTGATAACGGGTGCCGTTGTTGTTGCCGGTGTAGAGTTGGCCGAAGCACAGCAGCGTATCGCCGTCTACCGCCACGCCCTTGACGCGGGTCTCCTGGATCTCATCCGGCCCTTTGCCGGTGTAGTAATATGCCGACCAGCGCAACTCGCCGTCCGGACCCAGGCGCATGAGAAAGCCATCGCCCATCTGCATATCCATCCAGGCCATGGCGATGCGGCCGCCGACGATCACATCCTCGCCGACGGTACGCACCAGATGGGTATTGTTGTTCTGGTTCGCACGCCCGCCGGCGTAGGTGCGGCCCCAACGCAGCGAGCCGTCTGGCGCGACCTTGAGCAGACTGAAGGTGCAGTTCATCCCGCGCACGTCGACCGCGGCATGGAGGTCCCCGGCGCTATCGAGGTCGAGCGCGTTGATGCTGCTGCCCATGCCAGCATCAACCCGTTCGATCCAGGCCACCTGCGGATCATCCAGTCCATCGAGCCGGGCCAGGAAAGCGCGGTTGTTCGCGCTGCCGCCGAGATAGAGCTGTTCGGTCCCGACGGCGATGGCATAGCCGCGGTCGTTGCTGCCCGGACTCGGATCCAGCGCCCGCTGCCAGGCCAGTTCGCCACTGTCGGCCGCGAGCGCGAGCACGAAGATGTGCGATTCGGCGCCCGAGCGCCCAGCACCAGTGCTGCCGGTGACGTAGACCCGACCGTCGCGCACCGCGAGGGCGTAGGCCTGGGCCCCGTGCTTGGCCAACAGGCTGCTCGGCCAGGCGGGGCGCCACTGCCGCTCCCAGGCGATACGGCCATCGCTCGCGACCTTGAGCACGAAGGCGGCGTAATCGTTATTGCCGGAGGACCGGCTGACCGCACCCGCGAGGTAGAGATTGCCGGCGGCGTCCACCGCGATGGCATCGGCGCTGCCGCCGGTCTGATCGTTCTGCCCCGTATCGCGGGAGTAGTCACGGTACGGCCCGTGCCACAGCCGGCTCCACAGCAGATTCCCGCTGGCGTCGGCCTTGGCCAGCAGCAGGTCGTAGGCGAAGGAATCGGCGACCTCGGCCACCTGCCCGACCATGTAGACGTTGCCCTGGCCGTCAGCAGCCATCCCGGTCGCCTGCTCGTCGGTCTCGGCACCGCCGTAGATCCGCTGCCAGGTCGTATCGGCGGCGGCGAGGAAGGTCGCGTCGGTGCGGCCGGACCCGCTGAGGGCAAAGCTGTATTCCGCACCGTCGCCATGGGCGATGGTCACGGTGGCCGTGCGCTGGCCCGAATGCACGGGATAGAAGCGGACGTAAAAGTCGAACGTGGCATCCGGCGCAAGCTGGTGGTCGGCGAGCGTGAGCGGCGCCGGCTTGAGCGCGGTGTCCTGGAGCGTGAACTCCTCGTCGACCACCCCTTCACCCTCCGTCAGACTGATGCCGTGGATGACCACCGGCGCGGCGCCGGTATTGCGGATGGTGAACAGGTCGCGCTGCTCGCTGAACAAGGCAACCGATGAAGCGGACTTGTTCATCGGCTGGTGATAGGTCGATCCGTCCGGCACCGGCTTGCCGCTGGCGACGACGCTCAGGCCGTCGGCGGCGTGCAGGCTCCACAGACACGAACAGCACAACAGAAAGATACGCATGACGGTGGCTCCACGCACACGAGGCAACGCACCATGATACCCAGCCTCGCCGGCGGAGGCAAGCGGACCTGGACGATCAGCGCGACTCGTCCCACGGGGTGTCCGGATCATCGCCGCCGGTGTCCGGTTGCAGCGCGAGCGCGATCAGGGCCACGATCACGATGACAATCAACACGACCACGCCAGCCAGGCCGCGCAGGCCGAGACGCTCGCCCAGCGGTGGCCGTCCCACCCGTCGCACGACATCCCCCATCCCTGCGGCCCCAACGCGCTGCTGCTCCTCGCGTTGCTCGGCCAGCGACCCGCCACAGTCGGTGCACCGCGTCGCCGCTCCGCTCACCACATTGCCACAATAAGGACAGCGCATCGCCACTCCGCGGGATGACGCTCCAGGTTACCCGCTGGCCGACGGCCCGGCAAGATGGATGATTGGCGACACCTCGGGCCCAGCGGACCCGAGCGCAGTCACCCGCCTGCTGCAGGTCTCATCGCGAGCAGTGAGCGCTGATTCGCCCACGAGCTGCACAAGGCCCGTGAGGAACACACCAGCAGCGACACCCCGTCGCTGCGCGTTTCTGTGCGATGCATGCCGTCTGGCGGTGCAGGCTCCGTTCGGTGGTCGGTGGCCCTGCAGGGGTGCGCGTGAGCGCGCGAGGGGGCAGCGCCCCCTCTGATAGAAGCCTCAAAGAAGACGGGTCCCTCAGAGCTCCTGGAGAGTGATACCAAGCCGATCCTGGCCTTGCGCGCGTCAGCGCGCCGCCGAGGGGGGCATGGGGGCCGGGCCGGCCCCCATCGGCCGACAGAGCCCTGTTTTCCGCCGAAAATGGGCCGAAGGGCGGAACCGGCA
>JBEPXK010000434.1:0-3926 GCA_041641915.1 Planctomycetota bacterium | reverse complement strand
ACGCAGGCGCGGACTGCGCAAGCGACGCACGGAACGCCGCCTCCGTCATCGGCCCCCACACCCCGTCGTCAGGGCCAGGGTCGAACCCTGCCGCCGCCAACGCCCGCTGGATGCCTTCTACAGCAGCACTCATGTCGTCTAACCCCCAAGTCGAGGTGTCGTCATATGCGGTGCGCCGCGGGTGCACCGACAAGTGGATGTGTTTGGTGTGCGGGTTCGACCCAGAGTAGGGGCGGGGACGCCAGGGCGCCTTGACCGCCGAAACGATCTGCCGGTTCCAGATCACATACTTGATGCGGCGATCCCGCGTCTCGAGGAAGTGCTCCCAGAGGTGCTGCCCGATGCCTTGGTCGTCGGTGATGTCGATGGCGGTGACGACGCCATACGCGCCGTCCCTCACCCAGGGGTTATGGTCCGAGGATCTTGAACGGTGCGCGGCGTCGCCGATGGTGCCGTCAGCGCGACGGTCGCGGTCCGGCCATGCTTGGTCGACCTCGTCACGTAACGTCAGGAGGGACTGTGCGACGCGCCACGGCACTTAGCTGCCCTTCGGCTTGTTCGCGACGGCGTACGCAGACCCGCCCGCAGCGATCGCCCCACCGACGAAGTCGATCAGCAACGCGACGACGTCCTCGACCTCGACGCCGACGGCGATGGCGAGCAGCCGCAGCAGTACGATCCCGATGATCGCGCCGGCACCGGCCGCCCATGCCTTGTGTGTGGTCATCCTGTTCTCCGTTTCCGCCATGCCAGGACCGCCAACGTGACGAGCCCGAGCCCGAGCGCCACCCACGTCTGCGGGGTGACCCACCCGAACGCGCTTGCGAGCCACGGCGGGGTGCACCGCCCGAAGATGCGGGCAACCCCGCAAGTGATCCGCCACCAGTACCACGGGTCCATCAGGTTCTCCGTTTGTTGTAGCCGCGGATGTGCCGCTTCCGTTCATAATGGTCAAGCCCGGTGCCGACCACCAGCGCGAACAGACCGACCAACAACCACCAGTTGACCTCGTCAGGCACCCCGATCCGTCCCTGGTGGGTGATCGCCTGCCACCCGGCAACCGAGAACGCAACCAGCGACACCAGGATCGTGACCTGCTTCCGAAGCGACGACTGTGCCGTGAACCGCAGCGGGGCGTGACCCTCACGAACGACCCACCGAAGATCCGTGACGGCAGAGACGACCCCGGCGGCGGCGCCGATCACCCCCACCATCGCCAGCACCATCCAGGCTGCTATCGTCACTGCGATCCCCGTTCGTGTTCGTCGAGCTTGCGTTCCAGCTCTTTCACCGTCTCGAGCAGCTTCTCGCTCGACGCCTGCGAGGTGCGGGAGTCAAGCGCCGCCCTCTCTGCGAGTGCCCGCATCCGCCGGATCATCTCAGTGCGATCCTGCAACTCACTCACCATCCCCACCGCCCGGAAGCATCTGCTCCGCCCCTTCGACAGCGCCCCACGCTGCCGTCTGCCAGAACGCCAGCCGTTCGCGACAGTGCTCGAGTTCGTCCTTGATGTCCCGGTGTTGGCTGACACTGACTATCTTTCCGGTCGCGAACATCCATGCCCACACGAGCGCGTTGACGGCCACCATCAGCGCACCGACAGGGCCGTGACGTTCGATCAGGTCGACGACAACCTCTGCCATAGCTAGGAGTTCCATGTCGGCCCACTGCCGCTCCGTTGGTCCCCCTCCGTCATGGGGCCTACCTATCCTCGACGGTGATGCGTACAGTTCGGTCGTCCGTGCGTGACTGGTTCGTGGTGATCTGGTAGACCACATCGTAATGGGCGCCGGCGGTCCCGCCCGAGAGCCACGCCGTCTGCGTCGTGTCGGTGTTCGTGTCCGTTCGGGTCGGCCATTCAGGCCACCTCCACGGTTCGGTCTTCGGCAGCGACGGTGACGGTACGGGACTCGGAAGCCACCTGCGCCGTCCGCGTCTCTGCCGCCACATACGCGATCCTCGTCGTGGTCACTGGCGTTCTCCTGACACAGTCACACGGGCCATCTGCGTCGCCGACCCCCGCCCCTGACGACCCAACAGCGGATACTCCACCCGCTCGACCGTACCCTGCAACGTCACCCCAGCGTCAATCAACTCGATCTCCGTGGCGGACCCCTCGACGTCCCGCAGCGACTCGAGCAGCCGGTCGCCGAGCCCCGGCACACGCACGGCCCGGCGCCCCCGCCGCTCCACCCGGTCAGACACGAGGATCGGCAGTTGCATCCGCAGGTCGTCGGCGCCCGGGTAGGCCGACACGGAGTAGCCGCGCAGGCTCGCGGCGTCGCTCGAAGCCCCAACCGAACCCAGCACGAACTTGAACGCGATCCACCGCGACCTCGCCCCGATCAGCGCCTCGTCGTCGGCGTCGACGGTCAGCTCGGTCCACGACGCATGGTCCAGTTCGAGCTGCGGCGTCAGGTCGCCTTCCAGCACCGTCGGGTCAGTCGAGTAGTAGACGGCGATGTCACCGGACGGCGAGTAGAGCCGCAAGCGCTGCCACATCTTGTCTCGCGCGTCGAACAGGTCGATGAGGCTGGTGACGAGCCAGCTCGGCCGCAGGGCGTACGGGTCGTCCGTCTCGCGGATGACGTTGCCCAGCGAGTTGCGCCACATGAGGGTCGAGCGGACGGAGGCCGCCCCGAGGGCGCTCCCGACTGAGGGGTCGACGAAGTGCAGGAACAGCCCGTTGGACGCCAGGTCGACGCGCCACGCCTCGCCGTCGCCGACGAAGAAGTAGGTCTGGCTGCCGATGGTGCGGAACCACTGCGGGCCTCGCGACCGGCCGATCACGGTCCATTCCCGCCAGACCCGGACGTTGCTCAGCGTGAAGTCCGACCCGAGTTCGCCGACGTAGAGCCGGGCGGTGGTCTCGTCGGTGATGTGCTCGACCGTGCCGACCATCACCTTCCCGGCTGCGGCGCCGACCCCCGTGATGTACTGGCCCTCGAACGCCGACTCGCCCTGGACGGTGAGCGATCCGTTCTCGGTCCTCAGCGCGTAAACGAGCCCTTGGGACGTGCCGACGAGGACGGCCGCTCCCGCGTCAGCGACGGAGGTGGCGGCACCCCCCGCGGGGAGCGTTGCGACGGTCCCGACGCCGTACTCGACGATGGCGTTGTCGACGGCGCAGATCAGCCTGCCCTTGGCCGACCACACGAGGTCGTAGTTCCCGGTCGCCTCCACCGACCACGTACCCGCCGCAGTGCGCTTGCACAGTTGCCCCGACGAGATGGTGGCCCACACCTCCTCGCCGAGAAGCGCCAGCGACGACACGTCCACGCCCGCTGACGGCGTCTCGTAAGCCACCGACGGGGAGGCCAAGTCCGGGTCGGAGATCACCGCGACCCGCTGGTCCTCGATGGAGAACAGCGACCCACCGTCCCACACAAGCGACTGGCCGTGCGTGACCGGAGCGTTGATCGACACCGGATCGAACACGGTGTCGGGCTGGCCCGACTTGCGCAGCACGTACTTCGACGCCGTGACCGTCTCGGTGTAGACGCCGTGGGACTGCCAGAACCGGGCCTTGTCGAACGAGTCGTTGTCGGGGTGGTAGTAGTAGGCCAACCCCTCGCCGGACGTGAAGTCGTTTTGCGCGTGGGTCTTGGACCGTTCGTCGGACCCGCCGATCTCCTCGGGCTCGTCCTCGATGGGTACGCGCCACTCCGCGATGGTCTGCTCGATCGCTCCTTGGGTGGCGCCGTACGCGAGCCGGTAGTAGTTGTCGCCGATGCGGACGCCGTAGCCCAACCCGCGCGGGTTGGTGGTGTTCGCAGTCGTCGGCAGCGGCATCAGGTGGTCCACCCGTTCATCACGATCGGCGCTTCCTGGTCGCGCTGCGCCTCACGCAGCAGGTACTCGAAGTAGCGCAGCATCGACTCGCGCACCGCCCCCGGCCGCAACGTCCCACCCTCCCCCTCGATCCG
>JBEPXK010000433.1:0-3929 GCA_041641915.1 Planctomycetota bacterium | reverse complement strand
CCCATTTGCGGCGGAAAACAGGGCTCTGTCGGCCGATGGGGGCCGGCCCGGCCCCCATGGCCGCTCGGCGGCGCGCTGACGCGCGCAAGGCCGGGGTCGGTTTGGTCGCCTTTCCTGGAGCTCTGAGGGACCTGTTCGCAAAGACGGCCTACTCGTCGGTCATGTCTTCCATGCCCTCTTCGGCTTCCTCGGCGCCTTCCTCGACGGCTTCGCCGGTGTTCTCGGCGCCTTCTTCGATCGCTTCGCCGGTGTCTTCCATCGCATCTTCGGTTTCTTCGCCGCAACCGAACATGAACACGGTCATGAGCACGGCGAGAGGGAGGGTCGCGAGTTTGGCGAGAATGGAACGCATGTGGTTCTCCTTGTCTGAGCGGGAGCCCCGCGGGGTGGAGACGAACCGGAGCAGCGACCGCGAGACGCTCGCAGCACCCGCCGCAGGCCGTTCGACCGGCGGCCTCAGGCTCGTCTGATGGCGGGTCTTAGCGCCTCGGGCGGGCTCGTTCACCTGGGTTACAGCCGGACCGCGGCCTGATGGAGATGACCCGATCGACTCAGCACCGGCGCCGACGCCGCCGGCGCGGACCGGCCGCCGGCCGATCGTCGATCACCACCGAGGCGGCGTCGCCGTCCTTGCGCCGGCCGCCGCCGCGCTGACCGCGGAAGCTGAACACATCGCGGCGATCAGGGCTGTCGACCCAACCACCAATCGCATGACCGATCGATTCGCGCGCATGCAGCCACACCTCCTGCAGCGAGTGCAGTGGCTTGAGATGGCCGAAGGCGAGATCGTTCAGCCGCCAGACGTAATCGAATTCCTGACGGTGGACGAAGCGCTTGACGCTATTGCGACGATGGGCGAAGAACAGCATGTAGAGCTGGCCGCGCAACAGGGCGACCACCGCCGCCATCAGTCGCTTGGGCAGGTCCATCTCGTCGCCGAGCTGGCGCACCTCGGCCGCGAGCGCCGCGTAGCGATCGTTGAAGTACTCCCTCTGCGGATCGACGGTGCCCAACAACGGCAGGAACAAACCAGCCGCGATAACCTCCAACGGCAGGTAACGCCCCTCGCGCGCCTCGCGCTCGACCAGGGCGAAGAAATCATGTACCTGCTCGTAACCATCCTCCCCGATCGCCTCGATCCAGGTCGGATAGAGGATGCGCAGGAAGCCGTAATCGTGCAGCAGCTCGAGACCGCGATCGCGATGAGCCTGGGTCAGGATACGGAAGATCTCTTCGGTCACGCGGAAGCGGCTGGCCTTGATGATCTCGTCGGGCAGCACGCTGATGGCGTGATCCGTATCCGGATCGATGGTGTAGCCGAAACGGGCGGCGAACTTGATCGCCCGCAGCATCCGTACCGGGTCCTCCTGCATCCGCACCATCGGATCGCCGAGCGACCGGATCAGACCCTGCTCGATGTCCGCGATGCCGCCGGCGTGGTCGATCAGCGAGAAATCGCGGATGTCGTAGTAGATCTGGTTGATGGTGAAATCGCGCCGCAGCGCATCGCTCTCGACATCGCCCCACTCGTTGTCGTCCTCGACATAGAGGCCCTCGCTCTCGCTCGGCCCGGCCGCCGAACGCAGGGTGGCGACCTCTATGTTCTTGTCTGCATAGAAGACGTGGACCAGACGGAACCGCCGGCCGATGATGCGGCTGTTGCGGAACAACCCGCGCAACTCGCTCGGCGTGGCGTTGGTCGCGACATCGAAATCTTTCGGGTGTTGACCACGCAGCATGTCCCGGATCGCGCCGCCGACGAGATAGGCCTCGAAATCGTTACGCTTGAGACGGTAGAGGATGCGCAAGACATCGGGATCGATGTCGTTGCGACTGATGCAATGATCGGGACGGGCTATGATGGTCGGTTCCATGGGCTCGTTGGCGACGTGCGCGCTGCGGCCCGCCCCCGCGGGCTCGCACATCTGCACGTGCGGGCTGGAAGGTGATGCTTTGTCAAACGGGCCCGACCCGATGGTCGGCCTCAGTGCGGTCCAGCGATCCTGTCGCGCACGCAAGCCTGGAGCTGAGAGCCGAACCGCTCGACGCTGATCGGCTTCTGCACACAGGAGACCACCTGGGGGTTGAGCCGTCCGAGCTCTTCAACGCGCTCGAACGGTTCGTAGGCGGACACCACCACCACCCGGCTATCGTTGAGCTCCGGGCGGCGCAGCAGTTCCTGCAGGACCGCGAACCCGTCCATGCCGGGCATCATGATGTCCAGCAAGAGCAGGTCGGGCTTGAGTGTGCCCACGCTGATGCAGGTGTCCACCCCGTTGACCGCCTCGTGGACCACCGCGTTGGGCAGGAAGCGTTCCACCACCTTGCGCAGCACCAGGATCATGTCCGGGTGATCGTCGGCGATGAGCACCGTGAAGGGGCGCTCGCCCTGTTCGCTGGGCTTGCGATTCTCGAGATCCTCGGGGCTGGGAATGCCAAATGAACGACAGAAATGGCACAGATCATCCGGCTTGACCCGGAAGTGACCGCTGGGCAGCGAGTAGGCCTTGAGGTGGCCATTGATGATCCAGCGATAGACGGTGGTCCGGCTGACATTGCACATCTTGGCAATGCGACCCAGACTCAGGTGTTCCTCAGCCATAGAAACCCCTCATGCGCAGCAGGTTGCGCCAGCGCCACCGCTTCAAGCCCTGAGGCTAGACCAGGACCGGAGGAGGGGCAAGCCGCAGGCCGTGAAGCCGCTACATCGCCTGTAAGGCACTTCTGGCGCCCGTGCCACACCGCGAGCGGCAGTTGTCGCTGCGCCGGGCCCACCCACACTGCGCGGATGCGGGTCCTGCTCGTGCGCCTCGGCGCCTTCGGCGATATCGTCCACACCCTGCCCCTGGCCGCGGATCTACACGCCGCCGGGCACCGCATCGGCTGGGTGTGCGAGGATCGCTGGGCCGCGCTGCTGCGCGGCAACCCGGTGGTCGACCGCCTGCACCTGCTACCGCGAGGCCGTTGGCGCCGCGAAGCCACCCCCTTCCCCCGGCGTCGCCAGGACCTGCGCTGCCTGCGCCGCGAGCTGCGTAGCGCAGGCTATCACGCGGCGATCGATGCCCAGGGCCTGGCCAAGAGCGCGGCCCTGCTGTGGGCCAGCGGAGCGCCACGCCGGATCGGCCACCGCCCGGGCCGCGCGCGCGAGTTCAGCTGGCTCGCGACCCGTCGCCGCAGCCCGGCGTTGGCCCGCCACGTGATCGACCAGCAACGCGCGCTCGCCCTGGCCCTGGGCACGGTCCCCCGGGCGGGCTGGCGCTTCCCTTTGCCCGCCTGGCGCGCGGAGCGCACCCGCATCGACGCCTGGCTGCGCGCGCACGACCTCCGACGGCCCTGGACGCTCAACGTCGGTGCCGGCTGGCCGACCAAGGTCTGGCCGCCCGAACACCAGCGCGCCTTCGCCGCCGCCTGCGCCGAGGCCGGCATCCCCCTGGTCCTGGCCTGGGGCTCATCGGCCGAACGCGCCGCAGCCGAAGCCGTCGCCGCGGATACCGATGCCGTGCTCGCACCCCAGACCAGTATCGGCGAGCTCGGCGCATTGCTCGCCGAGAGCGCGGTGGTGATCTCCGGCGACACCGGCCCGCTCCACCTCGCCCTGGCCCTCGGCACTCCCACCGTTGGGCTGTTCGGCCCGGTACCCGGGACCCGCAACGGCCCGCGCGGAGCGGGCCACCGCGTGCTCCAGGCTCCCGGGGCGACCTGGGAACGCCGCGATGTGGCCCGGGTCGACATGGGCGCGATCAGCCCCGCGGCAGTTCTCGCGGCGGCGCGAAGTGTGGCCGGCGCCTTCGGGTGAGGTTTCTATCAGAGGGGGCGCTGCCCCCTCTGAAGGAAGCCTCTTCGGGTGACAGGTCCCTCAGAGCTCCAGGAAAGGCTACCAGACCGATCCCGGCCTTGCGCGCGTTAGCGCGCAGCCGAGGGGGCCATGG
>JBEPXK010000432.1:0-3942 GCA_041641915.1 Planctomycetota bacterium | reverse complement strand
GGGGCCACCGGGCCGACGCAGCGCAAGCGCAGCCCCGCAGCGAAGCGAGGAGCAAGCGCCGCTGGGGTGCGCGTGAGCGCGCGAGGGGGCAGCGCCCCCTCTGATGGAAGCCGCCAGCGAACGCCACCCCAGGGGCGCGGGGGCGCCAGCGCCGCGCGGTGCGGATGGTGTGTCACGGTCGGGCATGGACCGACGATAGTGCTCGCCCCGAGTGGGTGCAAGACGGATGGCCCTCGTTGGCGGAGACGGCTGGCGGCTTGCGCCTGTGCCCCTCGGCCACCGAATCCCCGACATGCCACTCGCTGCTTCTGCGCAGCTCGGGCCAGAACATGACGGGAAGCCGCGCGCTCGTCGTCTGGTCCAGAGCTATCGCCCATTGTGCGCGCTCGCCTTCGGCTACCCTGGCCAGACCATGAAAGGACGGGTTATGCCATACAGTGTTGCGCCAAGCAGAGCGGGCATGGCGATGCTTAGTGCTCTGGCCGCGTGGCTGGGCTGCTGTGCGATGGTTGCCGGTCTCGAGATCGCCAATCCCTACGCCGGTGTCGATTGGCAGGAAGCCAAGCGGCTCAAGGTCAACCTGCATACGCATACCAGCCGCAGCGATGGAAAGCTGGAACCCGCGGCGGTGGTCGACGCCTATCGTGCCCAAAATTACGCCGCCCTCGCGATCACCGACCACAACCTGGCCACCTGGCCGTGGACCGATTTCGGGCGTGATCCGGCAGCGGTGGGGATGCTTGCGATCGGCGGCAACGAGTTCTCCGACGGGCATCATCGCAACGCGCTCTTCGCTGCGGTGGCCGAGGACCCCGGCGCCGATGTCGCCCGCAGCGCGCAGTTGGTGGCGGCGGCCGGCGGCCTGTTGCAGCTCAATCATCCGGGGCGCTACGACAAGCCGCCGGAGTGGTACGTGGAGTTGATCCGCAAGCACGACGTGATCGTTGCGCTCGAGGTCTTCAATCAGGGCGATCGCTATCCGAAGGACCGACAGCTCTGGGATGCCATTCTGGCCCTAAGTATGCCACAGCGGCCGTTGTGGGGCACCGCCAACGACGACATGCACAAGAAGAAGCACATGTTCCGTAATTACAACATCGTGCTCGCCGAGGATGGCACCAACACGGCGTTGCGTGCGGCGCTGGTCGCCGGGCGCAGCTGGTTCAGCTACGAACCCGACGGCAGCGGCGCAGCGGAGGCCCCGCGGATCGAGGCGATCGCCATCGACGACGCGGTGATCACCATCACCGCGCCGGAGACGGAGATCACCTGGATCGCCAACGGCAAACGCGTCGCTGGCGGGGCCACGGTCGACGTGGCCACGCTGGTGGGCGCCGGCCTGGTCGGCGGGTACATCCGCGCCCGGCTCGCGAACGACGACGGCGTGACCTGCACCCAGCCCTTCGGCGTCCGCCGCGACGCAGAGCGGTAGACCCCGCCAGGCGGCGTTTCGCCAGCGATCGCGTCGCGGCTTGCCAGCGGCTGGCGTCAGGTCGATACTCGCAGGTTCGGGAGGGAACCAGGCCATGCCCATCGAAACCGCACTCGCCCTGCTCGCAATGATCGCCGCCATCGTCGCGGCGGTCCAGGAGGGGGAGGACCGGACCGTCAAATCGACCGCCATCGTGGTCGCCCTGCTCGAAGCGATGGCCGCCGCCCGGGCCTATGTCGATTTCTTCGAAGACCATCTCTACGGCATCTTGTGGATGGTGGTCACCGGTACGGCGGCGGTCGGCGCGTTGATCCTGGTGATCAAATTGAGCAATCGGGTGGTGGGTACCTGCGCGATCTGCGGGGCCGGGTTGCTGGCATTGGTGGCGATGGAAGCGATCCGCACCTGACGCCACGTTGCCCCGCTGTGGCTCTGCGCGTGGCCGCGCGAGCTCGTCGTGGTACAGCAGGTTCTCGGCGTTACGGTCGCAACCATGGATCCGCGCCTGTTGCCGATGGCGCCGTTCGTCTACTTCGGCAAGCGCTATCGGCTCATCCCTGAGCATCGCACGCTCGATGGTCCGGCCCAGCGGTCGGCGTACAACCTGTGGCGGGTGGTCGATGGCACGCTCCGGCTCGGCTCGGATGCGGCAGCGGGTATCGTACGCCCCGACTCGATTGCCCTCAGCGGGCCGGGGACAGCGGTCGAACTCGTCGCCGGAAGCACCGTGCATCATCTCGCCTTCGACGTGGTCCATCGCCCGCGCTACTCCAAGCGCATGGGCTGCGTGATCGATGTGCGCATGCCGCCGCAACCGCGGTGGGAGGAGCTGTTCGAGCGTCCGTTGCCAGCGCAGCTACCGGATTCCTGGTGCGAGGCGGCCAAGGTCTTCATGGAACTGGCGCAGGACCGCTACTGGCGCAGTGCGACGTCGCACCTCAAGGTCAACGCCCGCCTGTTCGTTCTGCTCGCCGACCTGCTCGCCTGGCAATTGGGGGAGACGAGCGCCCGGCCCACCGGCCCGGTGGAGATGGCCGAGGCGTTGATCGCCCAGCGGGCCAGCTGCGGGGTGACCGTCGCCGACATCGCGGCCGAACTCGGCCTCTCGCGCGCGCATCTGACCGAGCGCTTCGTCGCCCGGCGTGGCTACGGCCCGGGTAAGGGCATCCTACGCCGGCGCTTGGAGAGCGCCTGTCATCTGCTCGAGCGCGACGGTGCCATCGGCATCGAGGAGGTGGCCCGGCGCAGCGGTTTCAGCTCGGGCAGTGCCCTGCGCCGGGCCTTTCGGCGCGAGCTGGGTATGGCCCCGAGTCAGTGGCGTTGGCATCGGCACCGCGACGGACGGTAGCGGTGGGGGATGATGCGTCGCGAGGGTGCCGAGCGCCTCGTGCTGGGGATGGGACGGGATCAATTGCAGGGGGGCCAGTCGGCGCCGAGCGACTCGAAGCGGCGCCGGATGCGTTCGTGCTCCGCCGGGCTGAGCGGACCACGGGCAACGGCCGCGCGGTTGGCCGCGCGATGGCGCGGATCGGCGCTGCCGACGATCGCACAGTGCACGCCCGGGACGCTGAGAGTGAAGCGCAGCGCGAGTTCGGCCATGTCCTCGCACCCGTGTCCGGTCGGATCGAAGTCCAGCGCGGCGAAGCGGTCGACGTAGGCCCGCCAGGCCGGGTGGGCCTGGTCGGGCGCGTCGATGCAGCGCCAGGCGGCGTTGGCGATCGGCTTCTTGGCGATGACCCCCACGGCGCGTTCGCGACATGGCGGCAGGACCTGGGTGATGTTGCGCTGGTCGGCGAGGTTGATCGAGCACTCGATCACCTGTACCGCCTCGTGCCCCGCCGCCCAGGCCGCGGCTTCGCCGTCGCCGGAGTAGCCCACCCAGCGCAGCTTGCCTTGCGTCCGCGCGCGCTCGAGCACGCCGAGGGCCTCGCCACGTCGGAGCGGTTCGAGGTCGTAGCTGTGTAGCAGCATCGCGTCGAGCCGATCGGTGCGCAGGCGCTCCAGCGCGGCGTCGACATCGGTCATCGCGATCGGCCGCGAACGCGGGACGCCGTCCGGGCCGATCGCGTGATGGCCGCACTTGCTCACCAGCAGGTAGTCGTCGCGGCGATGGGCGAGCCATTCGCCGATGAACCGCTCGTGGCCGGGATAGCAGGCGGCGGTGTCGATGAGGTTGCAGCCGGCGTCGAGGGCCTGCTCGACCACGCGCGCTGCCGTGCGCTGATCGTTCTCGACCGCGATGGCGCCGATGCCCAGCGGTGCGACCCGGGCGCCGGTGGCGCCGAATGCGATACGTTGCATGCGGCGATGCTCGGCTCCGGCGCCGCGGTGCAAGGGCGCGCGGGCCTCAGCGCGGGAGCTGACTCTTTGAGGCTTCTATCTATCAGAGGGGGCGCTGCCCCCTCGCGCGCTCACGCGCACCCCAGCTGCGCTTGCTCCTCGCTTCGCTGCGGGGCTGCGCTTGCGCTGCGTCGGCCCGGTGGCCCCATCGGGGCCACCTATCCTTCGCC
>JBEPXK010000431.1:0-3947 GCA_041641915.1 Planctomycetota bacterium | reverse complement strand
CCTGCTGACCGAGACCACGCCGGGCAACTCCGGCTGAATCCGGCCAACGGGCGCACAGACCGGTGTGGCGTCGATTGTGCGCATGCAATTCGTGTATCGCGCGGGCCGACGACTTCCGCATCGACGGCACAAGGTCTGTCGTGCCCCATGCGTCGGCCATGCAGGCGGCGTTGTGCGAGCCCTGGCAGGAGCAGTACCATGGATCGTATGCGCCATCTCGTGTTCCGGAGTTGTCTGTTGGCCGGCCTGGCCGTTGCGGCCCTTCCCGCGGGGCCGGTTCACTCGCCCGGCGCTGCGGCCGCGCCGCGCCAGATGCGCACGTCGCGGATCCAGCCGGGCGCCGGGCCGAGCACCACGGGCTTGTCGTTGGCCAGGCGGGGTGCGGCGGGCAGTTCCTGAATGCCGACCGGCTCGCCGTTGCGCAAACAACGCAGGGTGAAGCCGTCACAGACCACGAACAGCTCGATCTCCTGGTCGGGATGGCTGCGGTAGGGATCGGCGAAGCGCACCTGGGCATGGCCGCCGTCGACCAGGCGTACGCTCACCGCGAGCTGCCACTGCCCATCGCCCTGCGGTCGACCCGAGAGGTAGACGCCCTGGTCCAGCTCGCCGCTGGTCTGGCCCATGCGACGGACCAGGGCTTTGGCCTCGGGGCCCAGCGGGGCCGTGGCGCGGTAGCGGAAGCCGAGGGCGAACACCGGGCTGGTCAACAGCGTGGGATCGTCGCAGAGCAGCAGGCCGCCGGGAGCGAGGCCCGCCCCTTCGCGCGTCAGCGCTGCGACCGTGGTGCCGGGGCGGGCGCGCAGCTCCGGCGAGGGTAGGGCGGGCGCGCTGCCGTCGAGCGGCCAATGCGCAAGCATGCGGGCCGGAGCGATGCCGTCGGCGAGCCAGGTCAGACGTTCGCCGCCTGTGAGCTCGCGCGAGCGATCATGTGCGTCGCGCACCCGTACCCGTCCGCTGTGTACCGAGACCCCGCCCAGGGCACCGCTGATCGCGGTGAAGCGCGTGCCGAGCACAGTGATGGTGCCCCCGGTCAGCTGTAGCCGGAATGGCGAGGTGGTCGCTTGGGGATCGACCTGGCACAGGGCGCGACCGGTTTCAAGCCGCCATGCAGGCGCGTCGGGCGCAGGCGACCAGAGACGGGAGCCCGCGCGCAGACGGATCGAGCCCGCTCCCGGCAGATCGACGGTCGCGCCATCGGGTCCGGCTACGATCGGCGTGCTCGCGGTGATGGACGGCGGCTGCTGGGCCGGAGTTCGGGTGGCCGAGGCGGGCGGATCGCTGCGGGCGATGGTCACCACGACGATGCCCCCCAGCACCGTTGCCGCGAGCGCGGCCACGCGCAGGGGGGTGATCCAGGTCTGCCGGCGCGCGCGTGGCAGGCCCGCCATCACGCGACGGCGGAAGCGTTGGGCACGCCGTTCGTTGAGGGCGATATCGCACCAGCGATGCAGCAGCGCGTCATCAGCCATCCGTAGCGCTCCTCAACGCCTGCGCTCGGCGTTCGATGCAGTCCACCAGACGGCGGCGGAGCTTCGAGAGCAGGGTGGTGGTGGCGGTGGGGCTGCGCCCGAGGCGTTCGGCGACCTCGGGGACCGGCCGCGCATCGGCGTGGCGCCACAGCAGCGCCTGACGATGGTGATCGTGCAGCCGGCCGAGACAGAAGCGCAGCGCCGCGGCGATGAGTCCGTCTGCTGCGGCCACGTCGCTCGCAACCGCGGGCAGGTGGGAATCGACGCTGACCGTGCGTTCGCGACCGATGCGGCGTAGTTCGCGCGCGAGCAGGTTGCGGGCGATGCCGATGAGCCAGGCGCGCACGCTGCCGCCGGGCCGGTAGCGACGCAGGTGTTCGTAGGCGGCAATGAATGTGCGTTGCGCGATCTCGTCGCTGTCGACCGCGAGCGGACACCGGGCGGCGAGCCACAGGCGCAGGTCGCGTTCGCAGCGTTCGACCACCTGGGCGTAGGCTTCGCGTTGGCCGCGCAGCACCCGTCGGATCGCGGCTTCCAGGTGTCCATTGTCGGCATCGCCCTGGCCGTCCGCGCGCATCGCCCCCCCTCGGCCAACAAGTATCGCTGCCACGCCGGGCGCGTGCAAGGCGCCATGGTTCGTTCGGAACGCAGCGAGGTGACGGAGCACCGGTTCATCCGTCGCTCTCGGGCGGAAACCGGATGCGGTAGGTGGTGGCGGGGTCGAGCTGCGAAAACGACCACCAGCCGGCGCCGGTGGCGACCGCGCTGGCCTCGGCCGGGACGATCTCCGGAGCGATGGAGATCGGTTGCCCGGCGGCGTCGCGGACCTGGACCGCGATCGCGCGCGTCTGCGACAGATCGGTGTGGGTCAGCAGCAGGAGCCAGTCGTCATCGACGGCGTGCGGCGCCTGGCCGCAATCGACCATGCCGCCGCCGCTGACCGTGGCCACGCTGCCTGATTGCAGCGCCCCGCCGAGCCGCGGATCGTACCAGGCGACGATGAAGTCGCCGGAGACGCCGGTGAGGTCGACCTCGATCGGTCCGCCGTTGCGGTCGTTGTAGACCGCGTAGCGCAAGCCCGGCTGCACGAGCGCGTAGAGCCGGTCGTCGCTGCTGTGCGTAGTGCGGGCGATGTCGTCGCTGCTGTGCATGTCGCCCAGATGTAGCGTCTGCAGGAAGCGCACCGCGTGCCCGGCGTAGTCCAGGCAGCTGGCGATCTGCGAGAAATCATCGATATCCTGATCGTATTCGTGCGTCGACCCCTGCTGGATGTACCATTCAAAGCCGGCGCCGCCAGCCATGTAGTGCGGCCACATGCGATCGCGGCGGGCATCGGCGTACTCGGCTTCGGTGTCCTGGATGCCGCCGGCCTCGTCCCAGCACACCGCCCACGGATGGCCAGCGTCGGCGGAGAGCGTGCGGTAGTCCTGCGTGACCGAGTACATGCCCTTGCGGGTCTTGCCACCCTGGAAGGAGGCGCAGTCGAAATCGTCGCTGCCGAGCAACGGATCGATGCTGTCGTATTTGCCGTTACGCGTGTGGTTGGCGACCGGGTGGTCGTAGGGGTCGACGGCCTTCAGGTAGGCCGCGAATTCCTGACGCCGCGCGGTGGTGAAGTCGTTCTCCTCGCCGATGTTGAACTGCAGCGCGTTGTGGTGGCCGAAGCGCGCGCACAGCATCCGGTAGTACAATTTGCGCTCGACGCCGAGGGTGCCGCCGTCGTGGTAGGTCTCGTTGTCGTCCTCGGTCTCGCACAGGATCATGTGCAGGAAGACGCCGCGTGACTGGGCGTGCGCGAAGACCGTGTCCCACTGCGCCAGCTTCGACAGGTCGTAGTGCGTCTTGTCGTAGGGCGTCACGGTGGGGAAGGTGTCGTTGCCGTCGCCGTCGATGTTCATGGTCAGGAAGTAGATGCTGTTGGCGCCGCGATCGGCGATGTAGTTGATCGCGCCGATGATGCCCTTGCCGGCACCGTCGTGCCAATCCGGGTCGCCGTCGCGCCAGTCGGCGACGTGCGCCGCGTAGCTGTGATTGCCGCTGGGGGTATTGTCGAAACCGGTGTAGCCGAGCAGGTTCTCGGGGATGTTGGGCCCGCCCTTCACCCAGACATCGCCGCTGGCGAAGCTCAGGTAGTGGCCGCCGCGGTTGCGCAGGTGGCCGCGCCGCGCGGCGCGGAAGTCCGGCGCCGCCTTGTCCGATTCGGCCACGGAGAAATTGCCGGTGCTGCCGTCGTACGGCGTCACGGCGCTACCGGCGTCGGGCGCCAGGTCGACCGCCACGGCGTGGCCGCTGCGCAACGCGATGGTGTACTGCCAGGCACCGGTGGCATCGGGTGCAAAATGGCAATGCCAGCGATTGCCGGCTTCGCCGCCGGCGCCATCACCGGCGAAGTAGCCGGGCACCCGGTATTCCTGCGCGTCCGGACCAGTGAATATCACATCGTACCGGTAATCGCGAAAGGCGTGCGGGGTGCCG
>JBEPXK010000430.1:0-3950 GCA_041641915.1 Planctomycetota bacterium | reverse complement strand
CCTGCTTCCGGGGATAGGTCTGGGTCGCGACCGGGAAGGGTGCGAGATCGAGATCGTCCATCACCCGGGCTTCGAGCTCAGCTGCCGACATCTCGGTGCCCTTCAACAACGCGGTGTACAGGCGCCAACGGCCGAATGCACCGAAGAGGACTTGAATCGTGTTCTCGCCATCAACCTCAAGGGCACCCTCGCTCGACAAGGCGATGTGCGCCCACGTTGAGGCTTCTCCTCACATGCCCGCTCATCGGCTACTTGTGGGGGCGTACGTCGTCGGTGTGGCGCGTGGCGGTTCAGACTGATCACGAGCCGGACGACATGGCGGGCTGCCGGACCGCGTTGTTTGACCTGAGTTGGCTCACGAGCGTCGGTCCTCGGGGGTGGCGGTCCGCTGATGCGATGAAGGAGCGGGGCCTCCGCTCCCCGTGACAGGCACCCAAGCCGGTTGTTCGCTTGGGGTGTCAACGTCCACCACGACGAAGGAGGCCCCTTGTGGACGAGTATGACGGACGGCAGGTCGTGGGTATCGATCTGCATCGGCGACGGTCGGTGATCGTGCGGATGACCGAGGCCGGCGAGCGGCTGGATGTGGCCCGGATCGACAACGATCCGATGTCACTGGGTGTGGAGATCGCCAAGGCTGGCGCCTCGCCGGAGGTGGTGCTGGAAGCCACCTATGGCTGGTATTGGGCCGCCGACGTGCTCGCCGAGGCCGGCGCCAGGGTGCATCTGGCGCACCCGCTCGGAGTGCGGGCGTTCGCGCACCGGCGAGTGAAAAACGACGTGCGGGATGCGGCTGATCTGGCGGATCTGCTGCGGATGGGACGCCTGCCCGAGGCATATGTCGCCCCGCCTGCGGTGCGTGAGATGCGGGAGCAGGTGCGGCACCGGGCCAAGCTGGTGGCGCTGCGCTCGGGGCTCAAGGCGCAGGTGCATGCGGTGCTGGCCAAGCAGGGCGTGCGGGTGCGGGCCAGCGACGTGTTCGGGGTGTTCGGCCGCGCGCAGCTGGACCGGCTCAGTCTGGACCCGCCGTATCGGGCTCGGGTGGACTCGCTGCTGCGGCTGATCGACACCTACACCTTCGAGATCGATACGCTCAGCGCGCGGCTACGGGCCCAGCTGGCCGACCAGCCCGGCTACCAGGCGCTGCTGTCGATTCCGGGGGTTGGTCCGGTGCTGGCCGGGATCTTCTACGCCGAGATCGGCGACGTGCACCGGTTCCCCACCGCCCGGCACCTGGTCTCGTGGGCCGGGTTGACCCCACGCCACCACGAGTCCGACACCACGGTCCGCCGAGGGTCGATCACCAAGCAGGGCTCCAAGCTGGTCCGCTGGGCAGCGATCGAGGCGGTGCAGAAACTCGGCCCGGATGCCGGCTGGCTCGTCACCAACCGGGCCCGACTGACCGAGCGCCGCGGCCGCAACATCGCCACCGTCGCGGTCGCACGCAAGCTGCTCACCCTGGTCTACTACGGCCTACGCGACGGGCGCATCCGCGCCCTCGAGCACGCCAAGGCCGCAGCATGAGCAGGCCCGGACGCGGCCGGATGCGTGACCCCTTCGCAGGTCTGACCCCCATTCAGGCGAGGTCGCCCCGCTGATTGGTCCCACCCGGCCGCGGTCGTAACGCTCCATGCCCCACACCATGTGCGGGCGAAGGGATGACCGGCAGCCGAGCCTCAGCCTGCCCCCCGGTAACCACTGGTCCGGACCCTGGAGAAACCCACGACCACGCGCAGCAGATCAACGACAACGACACCCAACGGAGCAAGCACCACACTTCTCCTCCGCACTGAACAGCATGCGCCGTGCGGCGCCGGCATCAAGGACCACCGGCCGCTACGCGGTCGGCCCTACGGGCCGATCCTTGACCCCGACGCCTCAACCCGGCGCACCCAAGAACATGGCGGAGAAGAGGAAAGAACGAGACCTAGACCCTTGACCGACCCCGCTCCTTCAGGGATGACCTGCGGTGATGTGCTGGTGTTAGTGCGTTTCACGCACTAAGCGATGTCCTACGCTCGGTCGTGTGGCGTTCATCAGGCGGGTGCGCACGGCTTCGGGCGCGACGGCGGTGCAGATTGCGGAGTACGCCGGTGGGCGCCAGCGGATCGTCAAGCATGTGGGGTCGGCGCACACCGAGTCCGAGCTCGGGGTGCTGCTGGCCAGGGCGCGCGAGCTGCTCGAGGATCCCGCCCAGGGTGTTCTGGGCGTCGGTATCGAGCCGACACCTCCGGCCACGCCGCTGGTGACTCGTGCCGGCGAGCCCGCACTGTTCGACACCGTGCCGGACACCTCTCGCAGTGGGAGCGTTGGGCCGGGGCGAGTGCTGGGCACTGACAGTCGGGTGCTTTTCGAGGCCTTGGCGGGTGTCTTCTCGTCGCTGGGCTTCGACGTGCTCGGTGATGAGGTGTTCCGTGACCTGGTCGTCTGCCGGGTGGTGGAGCCGACCTCGCTGCTGGATGCCGGGCGGGTGCTGCGCGACCTGGGGCGTGCGCCGGCGAGCTACGCGACGTTGAAGCGCACCTTGGCCCGGGCAGCGGAGGGCGGCTACCGCGACCAGATCGCCACCCTGTGCTTCCAGCACGCCCTGACCAGCGGGGATGTCTCCCTGGTGCTCTATGACGTGACGACCCTGTACTTCGAGGCCGAGCAGGAGGACGAGCTGCGCAAGGTCGGCTATTCCAAGGAGCGCCGCGTCGATCCGCAGATCGTCGTGGGCCTGTTGGTGGACCGGCGCGGGTTCCCGCTGGAGATCGGCTGCTTCGAGGGCAACAAGGCCGAGACTGCCACGATCATCCCGATCGTGGAGCAGTTCGCCCAGCGCCATGACCTGGCCGACATCGTTATCGTGGCCGACGCCGGCATGCTGTCGGCCACCAACCTGCGCGAACTGGACGAGGCGCACTTGCGGTTCATCGTCGGCTCGCGGATGACCAAGGCGCCCATCGATCTGGCCTCGCACTTCCGCTGGCACGGGGACGCCTTCGCCGACGGGCAAGTGATCGACACCATCACCCCGCGCAGCGGCCGGCGCAGCGAGAACGACACCGCGCTGCTCGCCGAGCCTGTCTGGGACCCCGAGCGACACCCGGGCTCGTGGAGGGCGGTGTGGGCCTACTCTGCCAAGCGTGCAGTCCGCGACAACAAGACGCTCACCGCCCAGGAGAACCGCGCCCGAGCGGTAATCGCCGGGGAGAAGGCCACCCGAACGCCGCGTTTCGTGAAGACCAGCGGTGGCAAGCCCACTCTGGACGAGGCCTCCCTGACCCGGGCCCGACGGCTGGTCGGCTTGAAGGGGTACGTCACCAACATCGGCGCCGATCTCATGTCTGCCGGTGAGGTGATCTCCTCTTACCACGATCTATGGCACGTGGAGCAGTCCTTCCGGATGAGCAAGACCGACCTGCGCGCCCGGCCCATGTTCCACCGCACCCGCCAGGCGATCGAGGCGCACCTGACGATCGTGTTCACCGCCCTGGCGATCTCCCACGAGGTCCAGGCCCGCACCGGGATGGCAATTCGCAACGTCATCCGGCAACTGCGTCCCCTGCGCTCAGCGACAATCGCCATCAACAACGCCACACAGACCTTCGCACCGGCCATCCCAGCCGATCAACAGGCCATTCTCTACGCGATCCAAGGCCGACGATTCACGCACTAAGCGATTGAGCCAACTCCCGTCGTAGGTTCGAATCCTACCGAGGGCGCTGCTGTGACCTGCGCAAACGTCATCGCCAAGTAGGTGTACCTGCCGTCGTGGCACGAATCGTGGCACAGGATATAATGCCTGGGTTATGACCCGTTTCTGGCGCCGTCCAGCGTAGTGAGCCACGGCAGAACCGAAACGAGGAGCAGCACATGCCTGAACCCCTCGACACACATCTCGATCCACATACAAACGGAGATCACAGCGCGTCACCCACCGAACTGCCACTCCATGAACTGGCCAT
>JBEPXK010000429.1:0-3964 GCA_041641915.1 Planctomycetota bacterium | reverse complement strand
TGGCCGGTGGGTCGGGCGGGGTTGGCCGGTGCACTTTGTGCTTCTGCGCCACGATGGTATTTTGCGGCATGGCAAGCTGTCGGATTGGCGCAGCTGGAGACAGCGCAAGGGGTGCCGAGCTGGCGCTCGGCGTTCCCAGGGGCGAGCTTTGGGCGGCCCTGGTGGCCGGTGGGTCGGGCGGGGCTGGCCGGTGCACTCTGTGCTGTGGGTTTGCGGGTGGACCGCTCATGCCTCGCCTCCGGCCGGCACTTGTATTGCGGCGCTCTGGCGGGTGGCGGCGTTTGCGGGTTTGGTCTGCTCCAGGATCTGCCGTGCCTGTTCGCGCAGCCAGGTGACGAGCTCGGGTGGCTGTTCGGCGATGACGGTGGCGCCGAAGCCGAGGATCCGAAAGCGCGCCTCTGGCAGTCCGCTCGTGACAAACGCGAGGCGGTGCCAGCCCGGGGGCAGATCGGCGGGGGTGTGGTCCCAGTGTTGGTTGCCGCCCCAGGTGCGGTCGCGCAGGTGGGGCCAGGCCTGCGGGCTGATGGCCAGAACGACGCGTTGGCGGGCGCGTGGGTCGCGGTCGCCGGTGGCGCCGAAGGCCTCGGCGAGTTTGTCGTCGACGATGCTGGCGGAGAGGTGATCCGGACGGCCGACGGGGGCCTCGGCGCTGGTGCGGGCGTGGGTGATGCGGGCGAGGCGGTACTGGCGCAGGTGGTCGCTGCCGGGTGGTACGTCGCCGGTCCAGGCGATGAGGTGCCATTCGCCGGCGATCAGCACCAGGCGCAGGGGGGCGGTGTGTACCGGGCCGCGATTGCCGCGGAGGTTGGTGTAGTCGAAGCGCAGGTGGCGTTGGTGCAGCAGGGCGTCGAGGAGGACGGTCAGGGTCTGCGGGCACTCGGGGCAGGCGGCGAAACGGCGTTCCTGCACGGTGTCGGGGCTGATGTGGACGATCTGCTGCGCGAGGTCGCAGTCGGTGAGCAGGCGGTCGATGGCGCCGTCGAGCGGGCCGGCGAAGGAGTCTGTGGTATCGCCAGCGTTGTGCAGCAGGCCGCGGGCGAGGACCAGCGCGGCGAGGGTGTGTTCGTCGATCCAGGGATCGGTGCGTAGGGGGAGCGGGCCGGTCCAACGGTAGTGCAGGCGGCGATCGCAGGTCTGGTGGCTGAGGCGGTCTGGCGCGAGGCGTTCGAGCTCGCGCAGGTGGTCGCGCAATCGGCGCTCGCCGCAGCCGCAGGCGCGTTGCAGGTCATGCAGCGTCTGCGCGCCGGTGGCGCAGGCCTGGGCGATGGTCACCAGGGGGTCGGTGGAGGCGGGTGCGGCCATGTCCGATCCTTCCCGGGGTGATCGCGTTGTGGGTAACGGCAGGGGTGCGTTCGGATCTGGTACTTCTATGCGCAGCGCCATGGGAGCACAAGCGCGATCTGATTACCTGGTCGCTCAACTTATGCGCGCGTTGGTACGGTGCGTATGGGCAATGGGGTTGTCTGGAGCGGCGGTGGGCGGCGCTGGTCGATGGCGGTGGTTCAGGACGATGGTTCGCCGTCGGGATCCGCCTTGCGGCTGCGCTGATCCGGGGCCTGCTGGCCTGGGCGGAGCCCATCCCGCCACCGGCGTTGGCGGGTGCGAGCGAAGGCGAAAGCGACCACGGCCACGATCACGGCCATGCGGGTCGATGGCTCCCCCACCGCTCCAGCCCTTGTCAGCCGGTCCGGTTGGCTAGCATCGCGCGGCGCGTTCGGCCCCGGATACACGATGGGCCGGCCTGGAGGGCGTGATGGCGGTCGAGTCGGTGATGGATCATGGAGCGGTCGGTGATGGCGAGACTCTGGATACGGCGGCGATCCAGGCGGCGATCGATGCCTGCGCGGCCGGCGGTGGCGGTCGGGTGGTGTTGCCGGCGGGCAAGGTGTTCCTCGCGGGCAGCTTCGAGCTGCGCGGCTGCATCGAGCTCTATGTGGAGCGCGGTGCGCGGCTGATCGCCTCGCTGCGGCGCGAGGATTACGCCAGCCCGGCCTTCATCGAGGGCGAGGAGCGAGAGAAGCTGGTCTGGATCCGGGCCCACGAAGCCGACGACGTTGCGCTGACCGGCGGCGGTGTGATCGACGGGCGCTGCCAGGGCTTCTATCAGGACGGCACGCTGGTGCGTTGGCGCCCGGCGATGACCTGTTTCGTCGCCTGCCGTCGGCTGCGGGTGCACGACATCACGCTGACCAACGCGGCCAATTGGACGTTGCACTTCACCGGCTGTCGCGACGTGGCGGTGTATGCGGTGACCATCGACAATCCGCTCGATTTCCCCAACTGCGATGGCATCGATCCGGATCACTGCCGCGATGTGCGCATCAGCGATTGCGCCATCAGCTGCGCCGATGATTGCATCGTGCTCAAGAACACCCGCAGCTACGCGGCCTACGGGCCGACCGAGAATGTGACGGTGACCAACTGCACGCTCGTGTCGACGAGTTGCGCGATCAAGGTCGGCTCCGAGAGCGTGAGCGATTTCCGTGACTGCGTGTTCAGCAATTGCGTGATCAAGGGCAGCAATCGCGGCATCGGCCTTCAGCTGCGCGACGAGGCCGACATGGAGCACATGCTCTTCAGCAACATGATCATCGAGACGCGACTGTTCCCGGGCAGGTGGTGGGGGGTCGGCGAGCCGATCTACGTCACCGCGTTGCCGCGCAATCCGCAGACCACGCCGGGCCAGATTCGCGACGTGCGCTTCCGCAATATCATCGCGCGGGGCGAGAACGGCGTCTACCTTCAGGGCTGCCCGCAGAGCCGGCCGGAGAACGTCGAATTCGTGGACGTGCGGGTGCGCATCGCCAAGACCACCGAGCATCCGGCCGGGCTGCAGGATCCGCGGCCGTGCACCATGGAGGCCTTCGCCGGCCGCGAGACGGTGGGCGACCCCACGCCGTGGGGGCAGAAGATCCGCGGCGGCAACCCCGGCTTCCACATCGCCTACGCCGGTCGGGTGGTGCTGCGCGACTGCGCGGTGGAGTGGAGCGGCGAGTCGGATCCCGCCTACACCCATGCGCTGAGCGCGAGCGACGTGCGGCGGCTCGAGCGCAGCGGGTTCCGCGGCCAGGCGGCGCACGAGGGGCTGAATGCCGAGGTGCTCGACGGGGGGCCCAGCGGGCTGCGCCGCTGAGGCGACTCGGCGGGCTGGAATCGCGCCGGCCGGCTGTATCCTGTTCGGCCCATGGATGGCTGTCGTCTGCTCCCGCATGAATCGCTGCCGGCGGCGATGCGCCGCATCGCCCGGCGGCTGGTCGACGACGCCGCGGCCGCGTGCGTGAGGCCGGTGGACCCGGGCGCGGGGATCCACACCGTGCGCAAGCGCTTCAAGGCCCTGCGGTCCCTGCTGCGTCTGATCCGCAGCGGGATCGGCGAGGATTACGTCTGCTGCGAGACGCTGGCGCGCAGCATGCATCACCGCCTCGGTGGCGCGCGCGATAGCGCGGCGTTGTGCGAGGCCCTGGCGGGGGTGTTGCGCGATCCGCAGGTGCCGGTGCAGGCCTTGGCCGACCTGGAGCGGCTGCACGAGCGCTTGCGCCAGGGGGGCGAGTCGAACCTGGTCTCGTGGCGGTTGCTCGCAGATATCCGGGGTGACCTGGCCGTGCTGCGCACGGTGATCGTGCGGTGGCGTTTCTCGCGGACCGGTTTCGCGCTGGTCGCCCCGGGGCTCGAGCGCACCTGGCGCCGGGCGCAGCGGCGCTGCGAACGCACGCGCGTGGCGCCGGTGAGCGAGCGCTTCCACGATTGGCGCAAGTCCCTGAAGTATCTTGGCTTCCAGCTCGAGGTGCTTGCGCCGCTGTTCCCTGACAGCGATCTGGCCACCCGCTCTCAGAGCGCCGGCAGCGATCTGGGCGCGGATCACGATCTCGCCCTGCTCGCGGAGCTCGCGCAGACGCATCTGGACCGCGCCGCGGCGCCGCGCGCGGCCGAGGCCCTGCAGGCGGCTGGCGCGCGGGCACGCCAG
>JBEPXK010000428.1:0-3968 GCA_041641915.1 Planctomycetota bacterium | reverse complement strand
CCTGTACGCTACCATCGGTGAACAGGCGGGGGAAACCCGGATGGTCGAGGCCACCAAGGATGGCTATCTCCTTGGCGAAGGCTTTGACCACCTCCTTGTTCGCCGCCGCTCGCTGGGTGAGCACCTTGACCGCACAACGGGCGCTGGTGTCGGCACGCACGCCGCGGTAGACCTCGGCATCGCCGCCAGCACCGATCAGCTCGTTGAGCTGCCAGGTCTTGAAGAAAGAACCGACCAGTTCGCCCGCCATCCGCCTCCTCCGCGACCGCGCCCTCCATCATCGGACCTGAGAGGCACTATCAGGGCCGCGGTAGGGGTTACAAGGAAGCGTTACCGTGGCCGCGGAAGATGCCAGGGATGGTACAGCCACAAGCGGGGCATCCGGCATCCGCTCCGAGCGTGTTGCGCGGCGGGCCCGACCACCCGCGCTCGATCAACATCCGACCGCAGTCCGGGCAGCTGGTGGCCATACCGGCGGGGTCGGCAATGTTGCCAGTGTAGACGAAGCGCATGCCGACCTCGTGCGCGATAGCGCGGGCACGGTGCACCACCGCCGTCGGCGTGCGGGCGCGATCGCTCGCCTCGCCGGCGGGGTGGAAGGCTGAAAGATGCCAGGGCACGTCGCCGCCGAGCTGATTGTACATCCACTGCGCAAGCGGGCGCACCTGCTCCGGCGCATCGTTGAGCCCGGGTATGAGCAGGGTGGTCACCTCGAGCCAGGTGTCGGTCTCGTGGGCGATGTAGCGCAGCGTGTCGAGCACGGGCTCCAGGCGGGCGCCGCACCAGCTGCGGTAGAAGGCGTCATCGAAGGCCTTGAGGTCGATATTCGCGGCGTCGATATGAGCGAAGAGGTCGGCCCGGGCCTGCCGATGGATGTAGCCGGCACTCACCGCCACCGTCGCCAGCCCCTGTTCATGACAGGCCACGGCGGTGTCGATGGCGTACTCCACGAACACCACCGGGTCGTTGTAGGTGAAGGCCACGCTGCTGCAGCCCTGCTCGCGGGCACGCCGGGCGATCAGCTGGGGTTCCGCGCTCTGCCCCGTCAACTCATCGAAGTGCGACAGCTGCCAGTTCTGGCAGAACCGACAGCGCAGGTTGCAGCCGACGGTACCGAAGGACAACACGTCGGTGCCGGGCAGAAAATGGCTCAACGGCTTCTTCTCGATCGGGTCGACCGCCAGGCCGCTGCAACACCCGTAGACGTCACAGCGGATCGCGTTGCCCTCACGGCGGCGGACACGGCACGCGCCGCGTTGGCCGTCGGCGAGCGCGCAGGCGTGGGGACATACCTCACAGCGGATCCGGCCGTCGGCCAGGACGGTGGCATAGGGAGAGGCGCGCATGTACCCGCTTGTAGGCAACCGGACCCACCGGCGCAAGATCAGCCGCGCCGTTTCCCCTCGGATCCGGCGAGGCGCGCGCGCACGGTCGCGGCCCAATCGGCGTAGCGATCCTCTGCGATCGCGGTGCGCGCGCCCTGCATCAGGTCCTGGTAGAAGGTCAGATTGTGCAGGGTGCTGAGCATCTCAGCCAGCGGCTCACCGGCGAAGAACAGGTGGCGCAGGTAGGCGCGAGCGAAGCCCCCGGCACAGGCGGGGCAGCGGCAGTGCGTATCGATGGGGTAACGATCCTTGCGATAGCGCTTGTCGCGCAAGCGCATCTTGCCGCCCCAGGTGAACACGGTCCCCTCGCGCGCATAGCGCGTGGGGATGACGCAATCGAACATGTCCATCCCGGCGGCGATCGACACCAACAGGTCCTCGGGCAGCCCCACGCCCATCAGATAGCGCGGACGATCTGCCGGCAGCAGCGGCGCCGTATGCCCCACCACCCGCTCGAGCAGTTCCAGACCCTCTCCCACGCTCACCCCGCCGATGGCCGTGCCCGGCAGATCGAGCGCGGCGACCAGCTCGGCCGAACGCTGGCGCAGATCGAGCTCGACCCCGCCCTGAACGATACCGAAGAGGTGTTGATGCGGCGCAAGCGCGACCGCGGCGCAGCGCTCCAGCCAGCGCTGGGTCCGCTCCACGCTCGCGGCGACATACGCGCGCGACGCCGGATACTCCACGCATTCATCGAAGGCCATCACGATGTCCGCACCGAGCCGCCGTTGGATCTCCATCGATGACTCGGGCGTCAGGCGCATGGTCTCGTCGCCGCTGCGCCAGCGGAAGGTCACACCTGTTTCGTCGACCTCGCGATCACTCAGGCTGAACACCTGGAAGCCACCCGAATCGGTGAGGATGGTCCGATCCCAGCGCATGGCCGCATGCAGCCCGCCCAAGCGCTCGATCAGCGCCGTGCGTTCCGGCGAGCCGAGGTGGTAGGTGTTGGCCAACACCACCTGAGCACCGGTGTCCGCAACCGATCCGGGGGTCGCGCATTTGACGGCTGCCTGCGTCCCTACCGGCATGAACGCCGGCGTCTCCACCACGCCGTGGGCGGTGGTGAAACGGCCACGACGAGCCGCGCCGCTGCGGTGGAGCAGCTGGTAGTTCAGCGCCGTGGCGGTCATGCGCCGGGCTGGGCCGCGGCGCTCAACCGACCTGGACCCGCGCGCCTTCACCCTGGAAGACGACGCCGATCACCTCCAGCAGTTCCTGCTCCACCGGCACCGCGTTGAGGATCCGGTTGCGGGTCTGGAGGCTGGCCCACTTCTGGAACACGCGCGCCTTGCCATGGGTGATGGCGTGCTGGAATTCCTCTTCCATCACCGGAACCAGTTCGACGAAGCCGGCCTTGCTGCCGCCGCGCTTGCCGCTGATCTCGGTCGGGGTGCGCGGACCCTCGTCGCTTCTGGCCGCGGCCGCGGCTGGCACCGGAGCGGCGGGCTCAGGCGCTGCAGCCGGCTCGCCAACGGACGGGGCCGGCGCCTCGGGCGCGGCCGCCGCCGGTGGTGCCCCGGTCGGCGCACCCTTGGTCGGCGTGATCGCGGGCTCCTCGTGCACATCGGTCGGCTCGAATTCGGTGGTCTCGGGGCGGACCGACGCGGGACCCGCCGCCGGCGGTACGGCCGGCTCAAGGGCGCTCGGGCCGGCGCTGTGCGGCTCTTCCTGGATCTCGCTCGGGTCGATGACCGATACCGCGCTCTCGTCGAGCTCGGGTTCGATGTCGTCGAGGTCGACGGTGATCGCCTCGAGGACGGTCGGCGCCACCTCCTCGTCGCCGGCGAGCAGGTCGTCGATATCTTCGATCTCGTCGACCTCGGGCACGATGTTGGCGGTTTTCGGCTTGGTCGCCGGGGCCGGAGCTGGCGGCGCGGACTCGCTCGGACTCGGGGCGATACCCGCAGGCGAGGCGGACACGTTCTGCAGCATCTTGGTCACCCGGTGGGACTCGTGGTCCTGGGCGATCTCCAGCGATCCGTCCTTGGCCTCCTGGCCGCCGCCGTAATAGCGGTCGATACCGTCGTCGATCTCCGAGCGGGTTGCGACGACCTTCTTGATGTCCAGGCCGGTCTTCTGCTCGAGCACGCCGATGGCCTCGGCGTCGAGCGGATTGACCATCGCGAGGTTGAGAATGCTGCCGAGCTTGTCGACCGGCAGTACGCTGAACCGACGCGCGTCGGCCTCGTCGATGGTATCGAGTGCCTTCTTGCGAATCTCGTACTTGTCGACCTTGAGGTGCGGCACCCAGCATTCCTGGGTCAGCGCGTTGACCAGCTGCTCCTCGGTCATGAATTCCAGACGATAGCAGGCGACATCGAAGGGCACCTGATCGGAGCTGGCCTTGGCCTGGGCCTGGCCGGCCTGCTCGGCGCTGAGAATGTTGACCTTGTTGACGAGGAAATCGACCAGCGCGGCGGTACCGGCGTCGGCCTTGTCGCTCTGCAGGCTGCCAGTGAAGTTCAGCTCGCTGGTCTCGGTGATCGGCTTCTGACCGTCGCCGCGCTGGGCTCGCGGCCCGCCGGGCATCGGCGTCGCCGGCTGGGCGGTCGGCGGCACCTGCGGCGGCGCCGGAGCGGC
>JBEPXK010000427.1:0-3989 GCA_041641915.1 Planctomycetota bacterium | reverse complement strand
GCTCTTCCATGACGGGTCCCTCAGAGCTCCAAACCTCGGTGCCGCCAGCGAGTGGAGCCCAGCCAGGCTTGGCTGGGCGACCGGCCGACCGAGGGGTGGTTTTCTGCGAGAATGGGCCGTAGGCCCGCAGAAAACGCGGCCGGAGGCCGCGAACCCCGACCGAGGCCGTGGGGGTATGCGCCGAAGGCGCGAGGGGGCAGCGCCCCCTCTGATAGAAGCCTCTTTCATCAGGGGACTTCGTCCCCCGAACTCCCTGTGCCTCGACAGCTTGTGACAGCGCCGCTTTCAAAACGTTGTTTTTTGTCGCTGTCACAAGCAATCGAGGCACTAAGATCCGCAGCCCCACCGCGGCCGGCGACCCGCAGCAGTGATTCCCCGTACGCCGTCTACGATCGGACCGCCATCGCCGCGGCGACCACCGCGCACCCGACTCAGGACCGAACGCCCAACGACGCCCCGCCGTGCCACTGTGAAGCCAGGATGATCGCCATGGGGTTGCGCGGCAGTCCGAGGCTGCGGTAGCGCAGCAGCTCATCCACCACCAGCGCCATGCGTTCGCCGACCGCCTCGGCGTTGTCGACCACCCCGCTGGTCGCCCCGGTCGGATCGACGGCCAGCCGCAGGTAGCCCAGATCCCGTGGCGGGGTCAGGCACCGATGCTGGAAAAAGCTCCGCAGAGACCGTCGAGAGATGATGCAGTCGGGCCGGTGCGCCTGGAACCAGGAATCGACGGCGGCGCAGTTGTTGTTCGAGATGCGCGCCACCGGCAACAGGGCCTCCTGGCCTTCGGCGCATTCGCGCTGACACCAGTAATAACTGGCCGACCACAGCCCGTCGCTGTTGCGGTCGGTATGATGATCCAGCAGCAGCCCGATCCGGCGATACCCCGCAGTGACCGCACGCTGCCAACACGAGCGCATCGCATGCACGAAATCGGTAGTGACCCGGTGCACGGGCGCCTCGCGCACGAGGTAGTCCGCAGCCACGACCGCAAGTCGCCCGCAGGCGGCGGCCTCGTCCGAGCTCAGTCCGGCGCGGTTCTGGCAGGCGAGGATCAGTGCGCGACACCCGCGCGCCAGCGCCACGTCGATGACCCCGCCAAGGTCGTGACCCTCCTTCGGGAGCTCAAGGATCTCCAGGTACATCCCGAGTCGTTCGGCCCGCCGCGTCAGCCCCAGGATATAGCGCTCCACCGGACGCGAACGCGCCGGCAGCTCGGATACCACCACCGCGATACCCAGCGAGCTATGCCGCGTCCGCCCGCGGTGGCGGCACCGTGCGACCGCCCCCAGATCCGGATCGGGCACGTAGCCGAGGTCGGCCGCGGCCCGTGCCACGCGCTCGCGCGTATCCGCCCGCACCTTGCCGAGGCCGCGCAACGCGCGCGAGGCCGTCGCCGCGCTCACCCCCGCCTTCCGGGCGACATCGCGCAGGGTCGGCCGTCCCTGTTCCGCATCGAAGGGCATCATCAGAAACTACCCGCGCGCACCGCACCGCGCATCGCGCACCGCCCCTGCCTCCGGGGCTGTGACAGTCACCGCCGTCCACCGGTTGCGCCCGCCCCCGCACCTGCCCGGCATCCCTCGCCCGGCATGACGCGGGGCCAGGCGCATGCGTCCCCAGCCGGGAACGGTGTCCTACCCGCCCCCGGTCGCCACCGGTGCGAGCACGTTCTCGCGCTCGGCCGACAGGCCGTCAAAGGTGATCACGCCGCCGCTCTCGTTGCCGGCCGGGCCGTCCAGGCATTCCCAGGTCCAACCGGGCAACAGGTCCATCATGATGCTGCGTGATGCGCCGAGGGCGCCGTTCGCCAGAACTTGGATCTCGCTCTGTTCCAGGACACGGTCGTAGATGCGCACGTCATCGAGCTGCCCCACGAAGCTGCTGGTTTGTCCCGTCCTGGTACCGACGCTCAGGGTCACCGCCCCGGGGTCGTCATCGGCGGTGCTGCCGCTCACATCGAGCGTGCCGTCGACCCAGATCGTCGCCGCGTTGCTCGCCCGGTCCCAGGTGCACACCACGTGGGTCCACTGACTCGACACGACGGCGGTCGATCCGGCGAGCACGTCGCCGCCGCTGGCGCACAGGTGGTTGACGATCGTGTCGCCGAGCGTGAGTTCGAAGTCATCCGATCCGCCGAGCAGCCGTTGGCCGGAACCGGCCTCAGGCCTGATCCAGAAGGCAATGGTACCGGCATCGGGCGGGGCGAAACTCCCCGCCACTGCAAAGCGGTCGCCATCGCCGCCGAAGGCCAGTGCGCCACCGACACGCCCGTCCACGACCCACGCCGTCGCCGCATCCGGACCGTAGAGGGTGCCGTGGCGCCCGTTGCCCGATGCGTCGGTCGCGGTCTCGCTGCCGGCGCCGTCGTCCAGCGGCCACCACGCCAGCAGGCCGCTCTGCACATCGCTCACCTGCAAGGACACGGTGGCGACGTTCGAGTCCAGCTCGCCGTCGTTGACCGACCACTCGAACGCGTCCGGTCCGGCGTACCCCGAGGCCGGCGTGTAGACGTACTCGTTGCCACCGTCGGTCACCGGGGCCACGCTGCCGTGCGCCGGCGGAGTGACGACCGTCAGCGTGTAAGGACCGGGACCGTCCGGATCCTCGTAGAGCAGCGCCACCTCCACGGGGGTGTCGAGGGCGGTGACGGCGCTGGCGTTCGTGGCAACCGGGGCGTTGTTGCTCGGGTCGTCGATGGTGATGGTCACCGTCGCGAGGTTGGAGTCATCGCTGCCATCGTTGACCCGCCAGGTGAATACATCACTACTGCCGGGCGTGGCATCCGCAGCGGCGGCATAGGTACGCGTGTCCCCGCTGCCGCTGAGCGTGCCCTGCACCGGCTGGTCGACGATGGTGATGGTGTAGGGCCCGGGGCCGTCGCTGTCGCTGTAGGACAGGGTGAGACCCGCGGATTCGCCGGGCAACACGATGAGGCTGCCATCGTCGGCCGAGGGCGCGATGTTGCCGCCGCCGGTATCGCGGCGGATGCGACAGGCCCAGTCACCGAAGGCGCTGCCTCCGGCCGGCGGCGTCAGGGTCACCGTCCCCCCGCCCACCAGGGCCTGGCCCTCGAAGCTCCCGTCGTAGTCGTTCTCCGGATTCCACCAGTCGACGCGGTAGTTGCGCCCCGTGGCCAGGTCGATGTCGAAAGAATTCCCGTCGATCATGTACACCGCGTACTGCTCCCCGGGCTCGGCGAGACAGAACGCGTTCCCGGCCGCGATCAGATCGTTGCGCGGATCCATATTCCAGAACTCGACCCCCTCCATGAAGCGCCGGGCCCCGGCGATGCGGCGCCAATCGGTCTCGTAGTCGGCGAAGTCGGCGTCGCCCTTGTCGATCGGCACGAAGATCTCCTCGTAGCCGCCGGCGCCGCCGAGGTAGGCCGCCCACCACTTCTGCCGCGGGATGGCCCCGCCGCGCGGTTCATCGTAGCTGACCATCAGCACCCGCTGCCCGCGCGACTTGCAGGCGTTGATCCAGTCGATGGCGTTCTGGTTGTGGTTCAGGCCGCCGCGATCGTTGTTGGTCTGGATCGAGGTCATGTCGGTGTGCGGCGAATCGATATAGCTGTTGGACGCACTGTTCACGTTGTGCCCGGCACCTGGGATGCCGTAGGGGTCGACTGCGGTCCAGTGTTCCAGCGACTCCCAGCTGCCGCTACCCTCCTCACGCGTATTGAACATGATCCCCGGCAGCCATCCGTATCGCGCAATGAGCTCACGGTAATAGCGCAAACGGTTACCCGTGCCCGCGGTGTCGTCGTCCTCGCCGATGATGTAGGCGACCACTCCCCGACCCTGCATGTACTCGAAGGTCTCCAGCCATTCCTCCAGCCGCGGGATGGAGAAGCGCATGCCCGGGTCGTCCAGCGTGCCCGTGCTCCCGCCATTCGCCAGCACCTCGTCGCGGTCGGCGCCGTAGAGCGGCCAGACGCCCCGCGGACCATCGCCGGTGATGTTGCAGGTCATGATATACATCGAATT
>JBEPXK010000426.1:0-3992 GCA_041641915.1 Planctomycetota bacterium | reverse complement strand
CGGCCCATTGTCGCAGAAAACCACCCCTCGGTCGGCCGACCCGTGTCGCAACGGTTCCTGCCGTTCGAAGGTGCAGAGCCAGCTTTGAGGGTCCTGTCATGGTTGGCTGGTCCTGTCCGCGTCTGAGTATGCGTAGCTCTGCCTGTCTTGCGTTTCCGCCTCTCCGGCGGAGGATCGTGCCCATGCCACGTCTGCCGGCCGGTCGCTTCGTCGTCGGCGGCCGCGACCTCGCGATGCCGCTCGTCGAACAATGCGGCTACCTCGCGCGCAAGGACACCCAGCCGTTGCCGCGGCACCGCCACGATGGTTTCGAGTTCACCTACGCGCTACGCGGTGCGAACGTGTGGGACCTGGGCGATGGCGAGAGCGTGCCGTTGGCGGGTGGGCATCTGGCGGTACTGCCGCCGGGTGTGGACCACCATGGCGAGGACGCGGTGATCCGCCCCATGGATCTGCTGTGGCTCGTGATCCGGCCGCAGGCGCGCGGCGCCAGTCGTCATGCCCCGTTCACGGCCACCGAACTGCGCCAGCTCGCGGCGCGTCTGCGCAGCGCGGCGCCAGCGAGCGTCGCGATGAGTGATCGGCTGTGGGAGGCAGCGCAGGAATTGGCGCGGGCGGTGCACGCCGCGCAGACCGTTGGGAACCACTTGGCTCTGGCGCGGGTGCGGGCCGGCATGGCGACGGTCCTGGTCGAGAGCGTGCGCGTCATCGAGCGGCGCGAGGATGGCGGGGCCGGCCCGGCGGTCCTCGGCGCGCAGCGCGCCATGGCCCGCGCCGTGGCGGCCGGGGACACGCCGTCGGTAGCAGCGATCGCGGCCGCCGTCGGACTACGCGCCAGCCGCTTCCACGCGTTGTTCCGCGCCGCGACCGGCTTCGCCCCGGCTGCCTATCTCATGCACCTGCGGTGCGCGCGTGCGCGCCGTCTGCTGGCGAGCGGCGATACGAGCGTGACCGCCATCGCGCATGGCTGCGGCTTCGCCAGCAGCCAGCACCTGGCACGGTGCTTCCGCCGCGAATACGGCATGACGCCGAGCGGGTATCGCCGTCGATGCCGACAGACAGACGAGCCCCAGGCTTTTCACTGAAACAGCCCTCCGCCCGCGGCATCATCCCCAGGCACGACAACGTGATGCGGTGGTCGTGTGGCTTCGCCGGGGCGTGACGAAAGCGGGACCGGGCCGGGCCGGGCCGGGTGCATCGTCGAAGCGTTTGCAGGCGAGCACGTAGTTTCATCGTAGCCGGCCTATCCTACGCCAGGGCCGCGATCGCCTCGTCGATGGTGACGACCCGCAGCGTCTTGCCGAGCGGATAGCCGGCATCGACCGGGGCCACGAGCAGGCGGAGATCGGGTTTCAGGTTGTCAACCAGTTCACGATACCCCCGGGCCGGCTTCGGGGCTTTGGACAATTTGCACTCGATCGCGGCGCATCGGCGTCCGCGGGTGAGCAGCAGGTCGATTTCCGCACCGTGCCCGGTGCGCACGAAAGACGCGGACCACCGCGGGCATGCCGCTTGCAGCTGTTCGATCACATACCCTTCCCAGGACGCGCCGGCGACGGGATGGGCGAGCAGGCCGTCATAGTCATCGATGTCGTGGAGCGCATGCAGAATACCGCTATCGCGTAGATAGATTTTCGGCGCTCTCACCAGGCGCTTCTTCAGGTTCGTCGCTGCCGGCGGCAGGAGGCGGACCATGTAGGTCTGCTCCAGGATGGCCAGATATTTCTTCAAGGTGGGCACCGACACATCCACGCCGGCGGCGAGTTTGGCGTAATTAACCGTCTCGCCGTGGTAGTGCGCCAACAGACGCCAGAGCCGTTCCATGATCGGGATCGGGATGTTCAAGCCCAGAGCGGGGATGTCGCGTTCGAGGAAAGTGCGAATGAAATCGCGTCGCCAATCGAAGCTGGCGTCGTCGTCAGCGGCGAGCGTGCTTTCAGGGAAGCCGCCACGCAACCAATGAAGATGCTGGGGCATCCGCCCGGACAGCTCGCGCCGATGGAAGGGGGTCAGTTCGACGAAGGCAATGCGCCCGGCCAACGACTCGGAACTCTGGCGGATCAGGTCGCGGGAAGCCGAGCCCAGCAGCAGGAAACGGCCCGGGTGGCGATGGCGATCCACTTCGGCGCGCAGGAACGCGAAGAACTCCGGAATACGCTGGATCTCGTCGAGGCAGACCAGCTCGCGGCGATGGGCTTCACAGAACAGCTCGGGTTCAGTCAGCTTGTTGAGATCGGCACGGTCCTGCAGGTCGAGGTACACCGCCGCGGCGTCTGCGAGCAGGTGTTTGGCCAGCGTCGACTTGCCGCACTGCCGCGGGCCCAGCAAGGCGACGACCGGGGAACGAGCCAGCGCTCGTCGCAGGTCCGCTTCCGCGGACCTGCTGACATAACCGGGAAAATCCATAACGGCGCTTAACGATATGCACGCTTGCGATGATATCAAGTCGTCCGACCCGGAACAATCTCGTCGCGTCAGCGCCCCCGCGCATCCTGCCGCTGCAGCTCGCGGTAGGCGCGCACCCACTCCCGGCGCACGACCTGGACCCGTTCGCCGTCTGGCTTCTCGTCATGCAGGCAGCGGAAGAAGGTGCCCGCACTCTGGTCGTCGCTGTCGGTGATGCGCATCCTGGATGACATGGTCGCTGTCGGCACCCCGGCGACAAGCAGGGCCGCGCAGCGCTAGCGCAGCATCGGAGGGGTACTTGACCCGTTGCATTTCTCACCTCTACCACCGAGATACGCCGTGGCATCATTCCAGAGCTGCGACCACCGTGTCGATGATGACGACGCGCAGATGCGTTGATGTGCAAGCGGGTCCACCGTCCCGATTTGTTGGATGGAGCCAGAGGACTCGCGTGACATAACGGTTACGAGCCATCATGAACACCGACGAATACCTGCTGCGCGCCTGGGTGGCGCATCGTGACCCGGCCTCCTTCGCCGCACTGGCCGAACGCCACGCCGCGCTGGTCTACGGGACCTGCCGGCGCATCACCGGCGATCCGCATGCCGCCGAGGATTTGACCCAGGAGGTGCTGCTGGATCTGGCCCGCCGGGCCGGTCGCGTGCGGCGTTCGGTGGCGGGCTTCCTGCACGCCGCCGCGCGCTCGCGGGCGCTCAACCACTGCCGGGATCGCGAGACCCGCCAGCGGCACGAACGCGCGGCGGGTGCGGCCGCCGCGCCGGCCGAGCGCGAAGGCGACTGGGCACGACTCGAGCCGCTGCTCGATGCGGCCCTGGCCGATCTGCCCGCGGATGAGCGCAGTTGCATCTGCCTGCACTTCCTCGAAGGGCGCAGCCAGGAGGCGGTGGCGCGCGCACTGGGCATCGGTCAGGCCACGGTGTCGCGGCGTCTCGACACCGGCTTGCAGCGCCTGCGCCGACGCCTCGGCACGGCCGGACTGGTCCTGGGCCTGAACGGCCTGACGGCGCTGTGCCGGACGCACGCGGCCGAGTCGGTGCCGACGACGGTGACTGCGGCGATCCCCAAACTGGGGCTGGCCGCCACCGCCAGTGGTGGCGCCACGGTGGCAGCCGGCGGCCTGGCGGTCTGGTCGCTGGCGGTGGTGACCCTGGTCGCCGCGGTGCTCACCGCGATCCTGATCGACTTCACGCCCAACCCGCCCACGACCGTCGCGTCGAGCCCCGTCGACAGCGGCCAGCAGGAGCACCCCATGCCCCCAGCCACGAACGTGCGTCAGGACGACCAGCTGATCCACCTGGACCCGATTCCGCGCTTTCCGCGGCGCGTGGTGCGGGTCGACGACCAGGGCACGGTGCTCGCCCGCGAGGAAGAGCCGCCGTGGCGCGACCATATGATCGGCTGCCTGTGGACCGCCCTCCGCATGCGCGGCGTCGAGCTGTCGTGGGAGCGCGTCTTCGCCGCCAGCGGTCGTGCCTGGCGACTGGCGATCGCCGACGACACCTGGTCGCACGACGCCGAACTGGTCTCCGCCGTCGATGAGATCGAGGCGCTGACGCGCGCCCTCG
>JBEPXK010000425.1:0-4002 GCA_041641915.1 Planctomycetota bacterium | reverse complement strand
CATGGCACGTGTGAGCTCACCGGCACCGAACTGCGCCTGCTGCGTTATTTTGTCGCCCACCGCGGTGAGGATCTCTCGCGCCAGGAGCTGCTCACCGCGGTCTGGGACCTGCCGGCCGCCGGCCGCGGCCGCAGCCGCACGCTGGACACCTTCATGCTGCGCCTGCGCCAGCGCTTCGAACGCAACCCCCGTCACCCCGAACATTTCCGCACCGCCCACGGCGTCGGCTACCGCTTCCACCCCGGCGCTGGGGCCGCATTCACCGCTTGAGCGCCGCGGTCTGCCGGCGCATGTACGCGGGGAAGGCGCTCTCGCGGAAGCAACGCCGCCAGCGCCGCACCACCACCGAACCCGCACAGGCTATGGCCCGGTTGCGCCAGCCACGGCGCCAGCGGAGCCAGCGCGCGTGCACGCCGATCGGCGGCAACACCAGGAACGGGAGCGACGCCGTGTGCAGCAGCATCCCGAACAGCGAGCGGAACCGATAGAACGACCCCATCAGTTCGTCCTGTGCCCGGTGGAGATCGGCCACGCTCAAGGGCGAGTCGGGAACCACCAACGGGAAGGTCCCGTCGTGGTGCTCCCAGCCGATGCCCGCGCCTGCGACCAGTCGCCCGCTCGCCGCCATGCGCTCGCGGAACGGAGTACCGGGCAACGGCACCGGCAACAGGATCTGGATCGTGTCGAGGCGGGATGCACGGATGAAGCGCCGGAACGCCCGCACCCGCGTCGCGCGATCGAGCGCCGCCGCGGGCACGTCCTGCTTGAGCGGATACGCGAAGATGAACATCCCGTGGACCATGAAGCCGGCGTCGCGGAAACGACGTACCATCCCCGCCATGCTCGCCGCGTCCTGACGTTTGGTCATCGCTTTGAGTTCGGCGTCGATCGGGGTCTCGAGCCCCACGGCCAGGACGCGGATGCCGGCGGCGTACATCGCCTCGAGCAACTCCGGATCGCCGGCGCAGTCGAGCCGGATCTGCACCGTGATGAACAGCTTCACCCCGGTGCGCGCGCGGTAGTCGGCGAGCAACCGGCAGAGGCGGATGGTCTCGGCCCGGTCCTGGGCGAAGTGATCGTCGACCACGAACAGTTCCCGCGCGCCGTCGCATTCCACCAGCCGACTGATCTGGTCCATCAGCTTCTCGGGGCTGGCGCAGCGCGGTTTGCCGCGGACAGTGCAGAACTCGCAGGCCATACCGCAACCGCGGATCCGGCTGACCGGATGGATCTGCACGCGGGCATAGCGCAGCAGGCCGAAGTCGGGGTTGGGCTGCTGCGCGAAATCCTCACGCGGCTCCCGTGGCGAGGTGGTGATCACACCGCTGGCGCCGACGTAACTGATGCCTGGCAGATCGCGCCATTCCAGGCCCGCATCCCGCGCGGCGAGCAGATCCGCCATGGTGTCCTCGGCCTCGCCGTGAAGGACCACGGCGAGGCCGTTTGCCAGGGCCTCAGCCGGCAAGGCAGCCAGATGTTGACCGCCGCCGACGGTGAACACGCCCTGCTCGCGATACCAGGTAGCGACCGCGAACAGGCGGGGGATGGTGCTGGTCAGGCCGCCGTAGAAACCGACGACATCGGCCGGGCGCTCGCGCTGCAGGGCGGCGTGGTCGGGCAGACCCCCAGCGTCGCGGGGGGCCGGGTCATGGTAATTGTTCTCATCGATCACCTCCACATCCCAGCCGGGCACGCGGGCCACCGCCGTGGCGATCACGATCGGCCCCAGGGCGGTGGTCTTGGCGGCGACGCGGGTGTAGATGTTGTAGAGGGGGAAACGCGGAATGATGATGCGCATGCGCCGACGTGTGGCCATGGTGCTTCTCCTGCGGCCGCGGGTCATCAGCGGCCATACAGCTGCCATCATGTCCCGTCGGCCACGGCCGCATGTCACAGTATGTCACATCACCTGCTGTGTACGCCTCGGCGGCATTCGTCTGCAGCCGGTCCGGGCCGCGCCGAACACCGCGCTCGAGCCCCGGCGCATCCTCCATCATGGTGGCGCGTTGGAATCCGGCCTCAATCGGTCTGATGCTGCTCGCCCTCGCTCGCGCGGGCCTGCCCGGGCCCCCGGCTGCGCGCGCGACGACGATAGGCGGCGGGAGTCTCGCCGTAGCGACGGTGGAAGGCCCGCGCCAGCGGACGGGCGCCGGCGTAACCGATACGGCGCGCGAGGTGATCGATCGGTTCGTCGCTGACGCGTAACAATTCGCGCGCCCGCCGCAGGCGCTCGCGGGCCAGGGCTTCGCCCGGGCCGTAACCGAAGCGGCCCTGGAACAGGGCCTGCAGGTGCGAGCGCGACACGTGCAGCTCGGCCGCGACATCGGTCACCGTCAGACCACGGCGGTAGCCGGTGGTGATCGCGTCGCGCGCCCGGCGCAACAGGTCGTGATCGTGCGGGACGTCGCCGGGCGGCGGCGCCAGATCCGCCGCCAGATCGACCAGCCAGGCGTGCAGGCGGGCGTGGGCCCAGAGCTGCGACCACGGCGTGCGCCAGGACTCGGCCAACAGGTCGTCGACGAGCTCGCAGCCGCGACGGCTCCAGACCCGCGGCAAGGGAACCGGGAGCGCGAAGCCGAACAGCTCGCGCCAGGCGGGATGGGGCGGCTGGTGGATGTCGACGTGGTAGGCGCCGGCGTAGAACTCGCGGTCGCGGGCGATGAGGTCGCAGGCGATGCGGTCGAAGCGGGCGTCCCGTGCCGCGACGACCGCGGTCCCGGCATCGGTCAGGACCACCTCGCCGGGACGCAGAGTGGTCCGGCGGCTACCGCCGTCGATCTGCAGCGAGCCGTCGTGCACCCGCCACAGATTGCAGGTCCGTTCCGTGGCACGGCCGGTGATGCGCTCGCGCCGGGGCCGGGCCGAGACGTGACGGCTGAAGTAGACGCAGGGGGCGAGTTGGCGAGCACCGAGCTGCCGCCTGACATCAAAAGGTTCCTGCATAGACAAATAGTCACTCAATGCCGGGCGTTGGTCAAGCCTATCCATTCGCGTGCGCCGGCCAGTCCGCCAGCGCCGTGCCAGCAGAGGAACCCCCCTATGGACCGCTCCACCACTCGCCGCGTCGTCTCCCTCGCAGTGCTGACCTGCGCTCTGCTCGCGCCGCTGTCGGCCGCCGACGAGGTGCGCTATCCCCCCTTCCTCAGCACCGACGCCCACAAGGAGGCCTGGCGCATCGGCTGGCCGCGCTGGCACGGCCCGCACGGCAACGGCACCGCCATCGATTGCGGCCTCGACCTGGTCACCACCTTCGCCGACATGCGCCTGGTGTGGGAGAGCGAGGCGGTCATCCCCGGCTGGACCCCCGGCAACAATTACGATGTGCGCACCGGTTTCTGCACGCCGGTCATGGCGAACGGCCGGGTGTACGTCTACTACCCGTGGCCGCACGGTTTCCCCAAGGACCGGCCGCATCCCGACTCGCTCGACAAGCCGGCCTTCAAGCAAGCCCGGCAGGCGATCAACAAGCGTAGCGATGATGTCGTCATCTGTGTCGATGCCCTGACCGGCAAGACCGTATGGAAGCGGGTCATGGTCGAACGCTCGCCCACGCTTTTCGGCAGCGGCAAGGAGGGCGGGCACTTCACCATGTGCGTCGACCAGGGACGGGCCTACGCCTTCGGCGGCGGCAACTGGATCTACTGCCTGGATGCCGTCACCGGCGAGACCATCTGGGAACAGGACGACCAGACCGGCTGTACGGGCCCCGCCAACGCCACGGCGCTGGTCGCCGACGGCGTCCTGCTCTACCATGACGCCGGCCACCTGTTCGGTTACGATGCCGCGACCGGCAAGCGCCTGTGGGATATCGGTGGCTTGATCACGGGAGCCCGCGGCTCGGCGACCGCGAAGCTCTGGCGCGTCGATGGGCGCGAACTCGTGCTGTACGAGGCCACCTGCATCGATCCGCGGCGGGGCAAGGTGCTGTGGTCCATCGATATCGACCGCAGCAGCGGCAACCAGTGCGCCGCGCACGGCGAGTACCTGGTCTGCTACGGCGAC
>JBEPXK010000424.1:0-4024 GCA_041641915.1 Planctomycetota bacterium | reverse complement strand
CCCGCCCCGCGCTGCGCCCCTGCCGGCGCGCCGCTGGTGCTGTGGAGCGGGATGCTCTATCCGGAGCTGGATCCGGACCACGTGCATCATGCCGTGCTCCAGTGGAAGGACTGAACGATGGACCCGCACGATCAGCCACCGGAGGAGACCCGGGCCGCACCGCGGCCCCAGGCCGGTTCGCGGACCACCGTCTGTGGCGATACGGCGATCTGCGATCAGGATCTGCCGTTGATGAACATCCGGCCGGCGCGCTTCGCCTGGGCCGGCGAGGAGGCCAGCGCGCAGGCCGAGTACGTGATCATCGAGCGTCTGGCCGAGGGCGCCCACGGTGCGCTGTGGCTGGTGGAGCAGACCGCCACGCGACGTCAGGTGGTGGCCAAGTCGCTGCATCCTGAGGAACCGGCTGGCGGCCCGGAATTCCTGTACGAGGCACTGGTCACCGGGGGGCTCGATCACCCCAACATCGTCCAGGTGCACGATCTGGTGCGCGATCAGACGGGGACGGTGTATCTGGTGATGCAGCACGTCGCCGGACGGTGCTGGGCCGATGGCCTGGGCGCGGGCGATCAGGACGACGACCTGCACATCCTGTTGGCGGTGGCGAGCGCGGTGGCCCATGCCCACGAGCGCGAAGTGGTGCATCGCGATCTCAAGCCGGCCAATGTGATGATCGGGGCTTTCGGCGAGGTCCAGGTGGTGGACTGGGGCGTGGCGGTACGGCTGAGCGATCTGCCGCGCACGGGCGCCGCCGCCGTTGCGGACCGGCGCTGGGTCGCGGGTACGCCGGTGTACATGGCGCCGGAGATGGCCTGCGGCGACCCGCGCGCCATCGGCCCGGCCAGCGACATCTACCTGCTCGGCGCGGTCCTGTTCGAGATCGCCACCGGATTGCCGCCGCACCCGGGTGAGACCAGTGCGCGGTGCATCGAGCACGCCGCGGCCAATCTGATCCGCCCGGTCAAGCAGCGGGGTGAGCTGCTGAGCATCGCGCGGCGGGCGATGGCCAGCGAACCGGAAGCCCGTTACGCCGACGTCGAGGAATTCCGGCGGGCGCTCATCGACTACCTCGGCCATTCGCGCAGCGTGCTGCTTGCCCGGCGGGCTCAGGTCGCGCTCGATCGGGCGATGCTTTCCGGGGATTACGGGCTGTTCAATCGGGCGATGTTCCGGTTCGAGGAGGCGGTGAGTCTGTGGCCGCAGAACGAACAGGCGCGGCGGGGGACGTCGCTGAGCCGGCAGGCGTACGCCAACGCCGCGCTGAGCCGCGGCGACCTCGACCTCGCGCGCAACCTGCTGCGCGAGCACGATCCGGCGCACGCCGCCTTGCGGGCACGGCTCGAGGATCTCGAACGCCGGCGCACGCATCGCAGCGAAGCCACGCGCCACCTGGTCTCGTTGCAACGGTTGCGCGAAGCCGACGAGGACCGGCGGTGGAAGACGGTCTATCGCTTCGCGGACGCAGCGGGTGCGGTGGTCGATGATTGGCTGGTGCATCAGGCCCGGGTGGAACGCCAGGGCGACGAATTGCGGGTGGAGGCCGCGGAGCCCGGGCTGCTGATCTACAACCACCCCCTGCCGGGCGATGTGCGGTTGTCATTCACCTGCCGGGTCGAATCCGACAACCCCAGCGACCTGAGCTGTTTTCTTGCCGGCAGCGATGCGGTCGCGGCAGACAACGTCTTCCTGACGGGCTACGAGTTCAAATACGGTGGGTTCTCCAACACCCAGACCCGACTGTATCGACGCGGCACGATCCTGTTCGACGAGAACGACTCGCCGCTGGAGCCGGGGCGCGATTATCGCGTGGTCGCTTCGCGGGTGGGTGCGCGGCTACGGCTCGAGGTCGACGGTCGCACGGTGTGGGACGTGGTCGATCCCGAGCCTCTGGCCGGGCTGGACAGCAACCGGCTCGGTCTGTTCGGCTTCCGCGGGACCTACGTCTATCGCGACTTGACGGTCGAATGGCTGCGCGGGCACGAACAGGTGGATCTGCTCGAGCTCGCCGAGCGGCAGATGGCCCTCGGTCACTTCGCCACCGCGCAGGACCTGTTGTTTTCGGCAAGCGATGTCGCACCCGACGAACAGACCCGGGCCGAGGCGCGACGTCGCCTGCGCGATGTGGAGCGGTTGCGCCGCTGGGAACGGCAGGTGCCAGAGGTGGAGCGTCGCTTGCGCCGGCACTGGCCGGACGCCGAAGTGGTCTTCGACCGTCTCGGGCTGAGCGTGAATCTGAGCGGATTGGGGATCAACGATCTCGCGCCATTACAGGGCATGCCGCTGCGGCGGTTGGACCTGCGTGGCAACCAGATCACCGATCTGTGGCCATTGGCCGATTGCCCGCTCGTCCGCCTGGACATCAGCGCCAACCCGGTGCGCGACCTGACCCCCCTGCGGGGAATGGAGCTCGCCGAGCTCTACGCCGACCGGTGTCGCATCCGCGAGCTCGAGCCGCTGGCCGATTGCCCCTTGGTCGAGCTCTCAGTGAGCGCCAATCGCGTGACTTCGCTCGCGCCGCTGCAGGGCATGCCGCTGCGGCAGCTCGTTGTGGGTTACAACCGGGTCACCGATCTCGCGCCGCTCGCTGGAGCGGCGATCGACCGGCTGGGGGTGATGGGCAACCGCGAGCTGGCCTCGCTCGCGCCACTGCAGGGTATGCCGCTGGTGCAGTTCGACTGCTCGCGCACCGCGGTCAGCGACCTGGGTCCGCTCGCCGGTGCACCGTTGCACCTGCTGCACTTCGGGCAGACCCCGGTCAGCGATCTCGCTCCGCTGGCGAAAATGCCGCTGCGCTATCTCTCTCTCGAGTATTGTCGCGTCGAGGACCTGACCCCGCTCACGGGCATGGACCTCAAGCACATGGAGGCCTCCGGCAACCGCATCAGCGATATCACCCCCCTCTCGGGTATGCGTGCGATGGCCATCTCGATCGCCAGCAATCGCCTGGAAACGCTCGCGCCGTTGGACCGGCAGCCACCGGCGCGCCATCTGATCTGTTTCGACAACCCGCTCGATCCGGCATACCTGCGTCAGCTGCTCGCCCAAGACAATCTGGCGGTCGGCGTGCGGGAAGGTCTGCGCTTGAGCCTGGCGATCGCGGAGGCAGACCCCGAGGGGTTGCGCGCGCTGGCGGATGTCCACCACGATCGGCGCTGGTACGTGCTGCAGACCCACCTGCCGATCCATGCCGCGCGAAAGCTACAACGCCAGATGGGCCTGCGCTTTGCTTGCCCCGTTGACGCCGAGTTGATGGCGACGCTGCGTGGCCTGTGCATGCACGGAGTGGCGTGGGAACGGAATCACGACATCCTGTTGGGTCTGCGTCCTGGCTCGCAGACCTGGGAAGACGGCAGCCCCGTGCGGTGGAACGACTTTCCCGATGGGCGGCTGCCCCACTGCGAGGAAGAGGTGCCCGGCGCGGTCATCTGCCGGGGCGACGGCAAATGGCATGTGACCCAGGATGCCAATCGGCTGGTGGCGGTGGTCCTCGAGTGGGACCGGTGAGCGTCGCTGGCGCCCAAGCGCGTGGGCTTTTGGGCTGACCTCTGGCCGGGCACGGCACGATGTCGGGCATGCAGGCATCGGATCTCGATCTGCTCCTGGCTCCTGCCGCGCTCGCCGAGCTGCGTCGCTGCGCGCGTGGTGCGGCGCGCGCGCCCGCGGCGGATGCCTGCGATCGCCGCCAGCGCCTGCTCGCGGCGCAGCTGACCTTGCGGCAACGCGCGGCCGGGAAACTGCCGAGCTGGAAGGATAGCGATGCGCTCTACAGCGCGCGCGCGCTCGAGCAGTGCTCCGGCGAGGGCCCGGCGCGGTTCAAGGCCGGGATGATGCAGGGCGAGCGCCTGGCCGACCTGACCCTGGGATTGGGCGTGGACAGCGCCTGGTGCGCCGGCGGCTTCACGCAGTCCATCGGCTGCGAGCAGGACCCGGTCCTCGCGCGTCTCGCCGATCACGATTGCCGCTGTCACGCGGCGGCGGTGTCGGTGCAGCAACGCGATGCGTGCGCTTGGTTGGCCGAGCAGCGGGC
>JBEPXK010000423.1:0-4039 GCA_041641915.1 Planctomycetota bacterium | reverse complement strand
GATCGTTGGCTGACCATGCTCCAGTTGGTGACCAAAGCCTGCTATCTCGCCTGCCAGTCCAAATACCGTGAGATCACGATGATCGAGGTCGCGCCAATCCAGGCTGCCGAAGGGATCCTGCGCGGGGCCGAGGGGCGCGACCCGATCCTACGCGAATATCCCTTCAGCCTGCACGTGCGCGGCACGTTGCGCGACATCCTGTGGCTGTTGCACCAGCTGTCCTACGACAACCGTGCCGGCGAACAGACCGAAGCCAGCCAACGGCTGCAGGCCTGGCGCCGGGGGCTGATCGCCGATCTCAATGCCAAGACCCGCTTCAAGGTCCAGGCCGATGCGGCGGAGTTGCAGGCGGCTTTCGGGCCGATCGCGGTTTTGGGCCTGACCATCGACGGCAACGTGGAGGACCTCGAACTCGAGGAGATCGATAACCTCGCCCAGCTCGATGTGCACATCGACCTGGTGGGCATGGAATTCCTTGATCAGCCGCCCTCGGCGATCGGCCCCGAGCCTGCACCCCAGGCAGCGCCCACGCGCTCGCGGCCAGCGCCCGAGCGCACACGGCCCACGGGCGGGGGCCCGGTCCGGCGGCCCCTGTGAGCCCGGCGGAGAGGAGTAGACGATGAACGTGGCCCAATCGACGCCCCTGTTCGCGCTCGCCTTCCTCGCTGGCGCGGGCGCTCTGGTCATGGCCTCGCAGGTGCCGCAGATCACCCTTGGCCCGCCGTCGACCACCATCGCCACCCGCGTGGTCGACCTTGAGGTCCGACTCGATCCGATCCGGCCCTTCCCGCACTATTACGGCGGCGAGGAAGACCAGTGGCGCAATCGCAACCCCTTCCTGCCCTGGCTGAAACAGCAGCAGGAGATCGAGGAGATCGCACGGCAGGATGCCGGCGGTGATGGACAGCGTCGCCCCGATCCGGTCCCGCCGAGCCAGCCGGAGCCGCCGCCGCCGGAGCCGGAGCTCGTCATTGCCGAGCTCGGCGACGAGGTCGCCAGCCGGCCGCGGGTGGTGGGGATGACCGGCGGAGGCGAGCGCAGTTCCTTCCTCGTGACCTACGGCAGTACGCACAAGAAACGGATGCAGCCGGGCGAGTACATCGCCGGATGGAAGCTCCAGGGGGCCGCGGGGCAATACGCGCTGTTCACCGATCCCGACGGTTCGACACATCGGCTGATCATCGGTACCGAACCCGGCACCGCGACGGAGGTACGTGGCGACAGCGGCGCGTCCGGTTCCGACGACAGCGACGACTTGCTCGGCTCGATCGATCCGCCCGACTCCGAGGACGGATCAGCGCGCCGCCGACGCACCGGCGGTGGGTCCGGGCGCGAAGAGCTGCCCGATGAGGACGACCTGCCAGCCGACCGTGCGGCACTCTCAGCGATGCTCGATCGCTATGCACAGCAGTATCCAGCGTTGAAGCGGGCGTTGCAGGCCAATCCGGGCTTGCGGGCGCAGATTCTGGCCAACCCGCAGCAATTCCTGCAATTGGGCCGGCGCTACAGCGGCCAGTAGTTGGGCGGGTCATCGGTGTATGGTCACCGCTATGACTATTCTGGCTTCCCTCAGAGGGGGCTTCGCCCCCTCGCGCGCTCACGCGCACCCCAGCTGCGCTTGCTCCTCGCTTCGCTGCGGGGCTGCGCTTGCGCTGTGTCGGCCCGGTGGCCCCCCCGGGGCCACCTATCGCTACGCGATGCCGCCTCCGCCCTCCGGCCCATTCTCGCAGAATACCACCCCTCGGCTGGCCGAGTCGTGTTACAACGGCTCTTGCCGTTCGGCGGTGCTCAGCGAGCTCTGAGGGACCTGTCTGGCAGCAGCCAGAGGCGCCCGGTTGGTCATCGAAGCGGCGACGAGCCGGGCTTGTGGCCTCGATGTGCCCGCTTCGCTCGCATTTCCGTCTACGTGTTCGCCCCGGGTCTCGTACGGCGCTGCTGGTGCCGGTGGGCGAGCGCGAGGGGGACGTGGCGCAGTTCTGCCGATGCGGGAGGGGGCTTGACAAAAGTTAGACGCGCCTAACTCTCGGTTCCCGACGCAGACCGGCTGCCGCGCCGCCATCTCCAGGGGCGATGGCGGCGCGGCGTTGCGGAAGGGAGCGATCCGATGCGTGTGTTGCTGCTGTCATTGCTCGTGGGGCTGGTGGTCGCGGCCGAACCCCGACGGGTGAGCGTCCAGGTCGACGCCGCCCCGCTGAGCGTCAACGGACAGGAGCGTGTCCCGCTCGGGCTCTTCGGTGTGCATGCCGTCCATCTCGATGCGGAGCTGGTCGAGGAGCTGGGCATCACCACCTATCGCACGATCAACTTCGTGCCCAGCGGGGGGTCGAAGCTGATCGGAAAGGACGGGGCCATCGACCCGGTCTACGCCGGGCTCGATCGGTTCATCGACTGTCAGGGCGACCGCTACTACGAACCGCTGCCGTTGCGCAATCCGGATTACGCCGCGGCCTGTGTGCGCATGGGCCGTGCCTATGGCGAGCTGTGGCGGGATCGCCTGACCCCGGCGACCGGCCAGCAGGGGGTGGTGCAATGGTGGAACGAGCCTTACCTCAACTGGGCTGAGCGCACCGCCGGCGGGCGCGGCAGCACCATCAGCCGCAAGTGGTACGACCTCGGCACCGCTGTCGCTGGTGGCCCGGTGACGATCAAGGGCTGGGATGAGCCACTGCGCTATTTCCGGTGGCGCGACCGTTGGCCGGTGCGCTACGAGGAGAAGACGGACAAGGAGGGGGAGGTCCGACGCAAGCGGATCATCGGCTGGAGTGTGTCCATCCCGCCCGGCGTCGGCCTGGGGCAGAGCTTCGAGGCCGCGGAGACCCGCTATTGGCGCGACCCGGGGACGGTGCGGACCTGGACGGTGGAACGGCACTGGTACCCCGAGGACCCGACGATGGTGTCCTTCTGGTCCGGGCGGCAGAACCGCGATTTCTACCTCATGATGTTCGCGCCCTGGGCCAAAGCCCTGCGGGCGGCCAACCCGGCGGTGACCATCCTCGCTGGCTGGGATTTCAACTACAGCGCCGGCGGCTGGTCGGCCTGGGTCGAGCTCTATCGCCCCTTGTTGCGCGCGTGTCCGGAGCTGATCGATGGCATGACCGAACACCATTACGGGGTCCATCCGACCACGGTGCAGGCGTGGTACGAGCTCGGCACCGCAGAGGGCATGGCTTTCACCGGCCGCTGGTTGCGCAACTGGAACACCGAGTGCCAGGGCAAGCTCGACCCGGCGGTGCACGGTCGCAGCAGCAACGCCGTGGGTGGCACGGTGGCCGGCCGGGCGATGGCCGAGGCCCGGTACAACCTCGCCGACATCATCGGCCTGGCGGCCCGGATGCCGGCCAAGGTCGGCTCGCGCACGGTGCATAATTTCGCTGGTAGCGCTTTTCCCCGTTGCGGCGCCGCCTGGGCCCTGCGGCTGCTGCGCCCATTGCGCGGTCGCCTGGCCCGGGTCGCGGTCGACGATCAGGGTTGTTTCGCCGTCGCCGCTCGCCCCGATCCGGAAACCACCGTGCTGGCGCTCTACAACCAGCGCGCGGTGCCGCTGCGGCTGGAGTGCGCGGCCGCTGGCGCGCGGGCGGTGACTCGGCGCTGGCTGACCACCGACGGCGAGGAGCTGCGCATCGCCAGCGAGGAGATGACCGTCGACGACGGCGCCTGGGCCGCTGTTCTGCCGGCGCGCCGGGCCGCGGTGTTCCATATCGACGCGGTGCCGCCTGCGGCGCCGACGGTCCACCGTCGGCAGTACTTCATCGCGCAGGGTGGCCTGTTGCGCTGGGGCGCCCAGGCGGCCGATACCCTCGTCACCACCGTGGACCTGCCAGCCTCGGCCGCCGCGGCGCAGCGCGCGGTCCTGCGCGTGGTGCTCGAGGGCGGGCCGGCCGCGGTGACACTCAATGACGCGCCGGCGATCCGGGTGGATCCGGATCTGCCGGTGCACGATATCGCCATACCCCCCGACGCGCTGCGCGCGGGGGACAACCGCCTGGTCTTCGACGGCGCGGGGCGGCACCTGCTGGTGTGCGCAAGCCTGATCGTCGAA
>JBEPXK010000422.1:0-4043 GCA_041641915.1 Planctomycetota bacterium | reverse complement strand
CTGGCTGGGCTCCACTCGCTGACGGCACCGAGGTTTGGAGCTCTGAGGGACCCGTCAAATCTATGCCAGGAATGCGGAGACAGACCACTAGTGCCTCGATTGCTTGTGACAGCGACAAAAAACAACGTTTTGAAAGCGGCGCTGTCACAAGCCGTCGAGGCACAGGGGGTTCGGGGGACGAAGTCCCCTGATGGAAGAGCAGAAAGGTGGGCCGGAGCCCTATGCTCGCAACCCTTGGGTTGTGGGCGGAGGCCCACCTTGGTTACAAGACGGCATTCAGTCCTCCGCGCCATCGGGCTCGACCATCGCCACCGCCGCCCGGAGCAGGCCCGCATCGAGCCGGCGGCGATAGTCGGCGTCGGCGTGGAGGAAACGGATCTCGCCGTCGACCACCAGCAGCACCGCGGGGACGGGCAGGATGTGGTGGTCGTACCCGCTCGCCGCAGCGAGATCGATGCCGTAGCCCGCGTAGCGCTGCAGGGTCGGCGCGTCGAGGCGGAAGGCCAGGCCGAGCGCGCGGATGGCGGTGGCATCGCTGTCGCTGTAGCGGGTGATCGCCTCCGTACCGCCGGCCGCCATCGCCTCGGCGATCACCGCCGGCCGGTCGGGGCTCAGCGCGACGAAGCGCCAGCCGGCTCGTTCCAGTTCGTTGCGCGCAGTGGCGAGCGCGGCGAAGTGCTCGGTGCAGATCGGACACCAGCCGCCGCGGTAGACGATCAGCACCACCTTGCCGCCACCCGCCGCGGTGGCGAGGGGAAGCGGGTCGCCGGCGGCATCGGTCACTTCGGCCGCCGGCAGCCGGCTGCCGGCGACCACCGGCCGGACCTCCGTGGGAGTCAGGGCCACTGGAGCCGACTCGGCGGCGAGGGTGGCCGTGCACAGGAGGATCAGGAGTCTATGCATCGCCAGTCTCCGCCGCCGGGCCGCAGTCTGCGGTGCCGAACGTTGTGTGTCTGTCTGTACGCGACGGAGGGGCGGGTGTGAGGGGGCGCAGTGGAAGCGTGGGGCCGGGAGCCGCCTGGCGGTGATATCCGGCCGGCGTTCAGGAATCCGGATCGTCGCGGCCCTGTCCGTCGAGGACGTAGGCGCGGGCGTGATCGCCTGCGGCCCGGCAGCGGGCGGCGCGATCGCGGAGCTTGGCGAACCGCAGGAGGTCGGCGCCGCAGCGGCGGCAGCAGGCCGCGGGCGCATCGTGCCGGGCGCCGCAGACGGCGCAGCGCCATGGATCGGTGGCGAGGTCGCGGGATCCGGTCACGCTGGCTACTCCAGGAAATACAGCAGGTCGGCCAGGCGTTCGCGTGCGCCCTGCTCTCCGGCGCGGAAGTCGGCGCAATGCCGTTCGAGGTCGTCGCGATCGGCGGCAGTCAGGTCCTCGCCGGTGAGCAGTTCCCGCGCCCGGATCAGCACCGGATCCAGGTCCGGATCGCCAACACTCGCCCCGGTTCCTTCAGCCGGCTCGGTGGCTTCCTCGGAGGCGGCCGGCAAAGCGGTATCATCGGGCGTGTCGGCCTCCGAGCGTACCGGTTGGGCTTCATCGAGCCGGACCGCGGCGAGTTCGCCGATCTCGGCACGGCGGGTCGCCCCCCGGCCCTGCTCGATCATCCGCTCGGCGCTGATGCCGCTGGCCATGTGTTCGACGGTGACCCGCAGGAGGGCCGAGCGGTCGAGTTCGAACCGGCAGTGGACCTCGAGTTCAGGGCTCGCGTCGAGGCCTTCGACCACAAAGCGTCCGATGGCGTGGTCGTGCTCCGGGTGGGGCGATTCGCCCTGGAGCACGTCGACCTCGATCCGTGCCTGATCGGCGTCGTGCTTGTAGAAGATCGCGGTGCCGACGCAGGGCAGGGGGGTGTTGCGCCGGATGAGGATGTGGTTGTAGAGACACTCGTCCTGGCCGCGAACCACGGTACCAAGCGAGTGGGGGGTGATGTCGACCATCTCCGAGCCGACGCTCACGCCAGCGAGAGCCGCGGCTTCGACGGCGGCTCCACGGGCGACCACCCGGTCGGGATCGAGCCAGCCCTGGGGTTCGATGCCCAGGCGCTGGCGCAGGAGTTCGGCCACCAGCGGCGTGCGGGTGGCTCCGCCGACGAGGATCACCCGGGCGAGGTCGCCCGGTTCGCAAGCCGCCTCGCGCAGGGCGGTATCGACCGAGAGCAGGCTGCGCTCGAGCGTCGGAGAGATCAGGGTTTCGAACTCGGCGCGGTCGATCGGATGGGCCAGGTGGAGGTCGACGCCGTCGCGGCTGGTGATGTATTCCTCGCGGACCTCCGCTCGCGCTTCGGTCGAGAGCCGGATCTTGGCCGCTTCGGCCGCCCGCAGAACCCGGGTCCAGGTGCGCGGATCCTCGGTCAGGTCGATGCCGTGCTCGGCGGCGAAGGCCTCGGTGGCCGCGTGGGCGAGCAGGAGGTCGATGTCGTGACCTCCGAGGTGGGTGTCGCCATGGCTGGCGAGGACCTCCATCACGTCGGGGCTGCAATCGACGATCGAGACGTCGAAGGTGCCGCCGCCGAGGTCGTAGATCAGCCAGCGTTCGGCCTGCCGACCGCCGATGGCGTAGGCTGCGGCCGCGGCGGTGGGCTCGTTGAGCAGGCGCAGGACCTCGAGCCCGGCGAGTTCGGCCGCCTGCCGGGTGTCCTCGCGGGCCTGCTCGTCGAAGAAGGCGGGGACGGTGATCACCGCCTGGCCGACTGCGGTGTCGAGGTAGTTCTCGGCCGCGTGCTTGAGGTAGGCGAGGATGCGGCTGGAGACCATCGCCGGTGACCAGACGCGACCGGCGAGCTCCAGGCTCCTGCCGCTGCCCATGTGGCGCTTGATCCAACGGACCGTGCGGTCGGGGGCGAGGAGTTCGGCGTTGAGCGCGGGTTCCCCGATCAGGGCGTCGCCGTCGTCGGTGAGCGAGACGACCGAGGGGACCAGGCAGGATCCGTCGATCTCCAGTACCTTGGGCCGCCCGTCTTCGAGGATGGCGACCTCGGAGTTGGTCGTTCCCAGATCGATGCCGATGACGTTCATATGCCTGCTTTCGTGGCTACGCTGACCTCGGCCGGCCGCAATACCGTTCGGCCGCGGCGGTAACCCGGCCGCAGCAGCTGGACTACCGCTCCCGGCGGCGTGATCTCCATCTCCGGTGGCGCCACGGTGGTGGCGACGGCGCGGTGACAGGTCGGGTCGAAGGGGTCGCCGGCGGTGGGGGCGAGGCGGACGACGCCCATGCTGTCGAACAGATCGCGCATGCGATCGCCGATCATCTCTGCGCCCTCGCGTTGGGCGCGGCAGCGCTCGAGCACCTGCGGGCGCCAGCGTGGGCGGCGGAACAGCGGGAAGCTGCGCCGGGGGATCGTCTTGTCGATGGTTGCGATCGTCTGGCGCAAGCCCGTCTCGAGCCGTTCGACGGCATCGGCGAGGGCGAACAGGGGGACGAGCGCCGGTTCCGCCCGCTCCTGTGCTTCCCGCGGTTCCGCCGTGGTGTCGGCGGCGTCGATGCGTTCGCCCAGTGCGCGGAGTTCGCGGTTCTGCCGCCGTATCTCCATCGCCAAGCGTTCCTCCGCTTCGAGGAATGCGTGCAGGCTGGGCAGCGAACAGCGCTCCCAGAGTTCGCACAGCTCCGGCGGCCAGGCATCGGGATCGTTCTGTGGGGCCTGCGGGGCGTTCATTCGCGCGCCCCCGCTTCCCATTCGCTCAGTGTGGCCAATTCGTGCACCAGCGCTTCCACGTCGGGGAGTCGATCCTCCACCTTCGGCAGCTTGTCCACGACCGCCATCGGTTCACTCCACCGGTACCGCTCGCGTTCGGCGGAATGGCGGATGGCGGCGTAGGCGATGTTGACCGCCGCATCCGCGCGGCCTTCTCGCACCAGATGGTGATAGGCCGCGCGGATGCGCGCATCGTCGTCGGTGTCGCTCGGCAGGCCGAGCAGAGCGAAGGCGTCGGGTTTCACGGGCGGCTCCGGTTTGGCGAGCGAATGTCTTGCGGCGGGGTGGCCACGATGCCGCGCAGCAACGGGTCCTCCTGGACCAGGGGGTCAAACATGGTCGCTTCGGTGA
>JBEPXK010000421.1:0-4043 GCA_041641915.1 Planctomycetota bacterium | reverse complement strand
GTCCACACCCACGCCCTCCCCGCCGCCGCGGCCCGTGGGCGTCGGGCTCGCGCGGCGGCCGAGGCGGCAGGCGCGCAGCGTTGGCCGCAGCTCGACGCCGGAGCCAGCGCCGCGCGGAGTCGCAGCAACGTCACCGATTTCCGCGGCGATTCGAACAAGCGCTATGGCACCACCTACTCGCTCGAGGCCAGCCTGTCGTGGGAGGTCGACCTGTGGGGCAGGCTGGCCGCGCAGAGCCGCGCCGCTGGCCGGCGGGCGCTGGCCGCGCGTGCCGATCTGCGCAGCGCGCGTCAGTCGCTGGTCGCGGCGGTTGCCCGCAGCTACATCGCCGTGGTCCACGATCGGCTCCAGGTCGACATCGCCCAGGACTACGCCGACAACATCGCCACCACCGCCGAGCTGGTGCGCGCGCGCTATCGTGACGGCGAGGTCCGCGCGGCGGACGTGACCCTGATCGCGGCCGAGGCACAGCAGGCGCGGGCGGACCTCGCGCGCTGGCGCGCGACGCTTGCGTCCTCGACGCGGGCGCTGGAGATCCTGCTCGGTCGCTATCCCGCCGGGCTGGTCGCCACCCCGCGCCAATTACCGCGGCTCGAAGCGCCGATCGCCGCCGGATTGCCGATCCAGTTGCTGCTGCGCCGACCCGACCTGCGCGCCGCGGCGGAACGCCTGCTGGCTGCCAATGCCGATACCAGCAGCGCGCGCGCCGACCTCTTCCCCCGGCTGAGTCTGACCGCCAGCGGCGGCCGGCGCAGCGACGATCTCGGCGATCTGCTCGATCCGGCCAACGCGGTGTGGAATCTGATCGGCAATCTCACCGCGCCACTGCTCGACGGCGGGCGGCGGCGTGCGGTGGTGCGGCAGCGCCAGGCCGACGCCGACGCCGCGCTGCAGCAGTTCCGCCAGCACGCATTGCAGGCCTTCAAGGAGGTCGAGGAGGCGCTGGCCCTGCGCTCGCTGCTGCGCGAGCGCCGCGATGCGGTGCAGGCCTCGCTCGCGCAGCTCGAGAATGCGGTCGCGCTGCTGCGCCAGCAATACGACGACGGCCAGACCGACGTGCTCGATCTGCTGCGCACTGCGCGCAACGTGCTCGGCGCGCGCTCGGGCGCGGCCACGCTGCAGCGTGCGGTGGTCGACAACCGTATCGCGCTCCATCTCGCCCTGGGCGGACCGGCAGTGCCGCGGCCGCCGTCGAAGAAGGAAACGCCGTGAACAGTGTCCAGGTGTTGTTCGTTGTGGTGGTCCTGGCCGTCGCTGCTGGTATGGCGTGGTTCGCGATCGCGATGAGCGAGGAACCGCCCAAGCGCCCGCCTCAGCGGTACGTGCCCGTGGTGCCGTTGATCACGGTACAGCCCGAACGCCAGCGGATCGATGTGATCGCGCAGGGCGAGGTGGTGCCGCGGGCCGAGAGCCAGCTCACGGCCGAGATCAGCGGGCGCATCACCGAGGTCGCCCCGCGGCTGGTCGCCGGCGCCCGGGTCGCGGCGGGCGAGGTGTTGGTGCGGATCGATTGCACCGACTACCGCGCCGCGTTGGCCGAGGCCGAAGCGGCGCTGAGCGAGCGCGAGCGGGCTCTGGCCGAGGAGCGGGCGCGGGTCGTGCGCTCCCGCCGCGAGTGGGAGATGGTGGGCGAGGGCGAGGCGGGCGAACTGGTGCTGCGCCAGCCGCAGCTGGCCGCGGCCGAAGCGGCGGTGAAGGCGGCCGAGGCGATGGTGCAGCGCGCGCAGCGCAATGTCGAGCGGTGCACCATCGCCGCGCCCTACGAAGCGCGGGTGGTCGACAAGGCGGTCGACCTCGGCCAGTGGGTCGGCCCCGGCGCGCGGCTGGCGCAACTCCAGAGCGTGGACGCGGTCGAGGTCACGGTGCCGCTTTCGCAGGCCGATCGCCGCCACCTCGCGCTGCCGCTCGATGGGCGGCCGGTCGACACGCCGGTCCCGGTCGAGGTGCGTGCTCCCGACGGCGAGCTCGGTCCCTGGCAGGGTACGGTGGTGCGCACCGCCGCGCGGCTCGATCCGCGCAACCGCATGCTCCACGCCATCGTCCGCGTGCCACAGCGGCCCGAGGACGATCCGTTGCTGGTCGGCCGTTTCGTCGAACTGCGGATCACCGGCCGTAGCCATCCCACCGTGGCCGAGGTGCCGGCCGGGGTGGTCCAGCGCGACGACATGGTGTGGGTGTTCGCTCCCGGCGTGCCGCACGACGAAGCAGCCCAGGCGGAGTCCGCAGCGCAACTCAATGACCGCGAGCAGGGCAACGGCGGGCCCCGGTCGGTCCAGCCCGAGCCCAACGGGACCATCGCGCCACAATCGGTGGAGGTGCTGCGGCGCAAGCCGGGCCGGGTGTGGATCAGCGTCGACCTGCCGCCGGGCACCGCGCTGGTGGCGCAGCGGATCCCGGGCATGCATCCGGGGATGGCGGTCAAGGGCGTGAGTGCACCCGCGGCCGCGCCCGACCCGGCGGCGGATGGGCAGCCCGGCTCCGAGCGCATGCAGGAACACGGGTCCGCGGACGATCGGGAGCCAGCGTCCGCACCGGATGCGCCGGCCGCCGCTGCCGGCGAGGACGCCGTTGCCGGCGAGGACGCCGCTGCCGGCGAGAACGCTGCTGCCGGCGAGGACGCCGCGCGATGAACGGCATCGTCGCCTGGTTCGCCCGCAATCACGTCGCGGCCAATCTGCTCATGCTCAGCGTGCTGGTCGCCGGCACGATGAGCCTGTTCCAGATCAAGCGCGAGTTCATGCCCTCGACTGCGATCGACATGGTCACGGTCAGCGTGCCCTATCCCGGCGCCTCGCCGGTCGAGGTCGAGGACGGGGTGGTCACCCGGATCGAGGAGGCGGTGGCCGACCTGCCGGGGATCAAGACGATCGAATCGACCGCCGCCGAGAGCGTGGGCACGGTGCGGATCGAGGTCGAGGAGGGCACCGATGTCGACGACATGCTCATCGACGTCAAGGCCCGGGTCGACGCGATCACCACCTTCCCCGACGACGCCGAGGAACCGATCGTCGACGCGCCGGTGATCAAACGGCAGGTGCTGGTCACCAATGTCGCCGGGCCGGTGCCCGAGACCGAGTTGCGGGCGCTGGCCGAACGGGTGCGCGACGACCTGTTGCGCTACGACACCATCACCCAGGTCGACCTGGTCGGCGCGCGCGATTACGAGATCGCGGTCGAGGTCGCCGAGCCGACCCTGCGGCGCTACGACCTCACCTTCGGCGAGCTGGTCCAGGCGATCCGCCGCTCCTCGCTCGACCTGCCGGCGGGGGCGATCAAGCGCACCAGCGGCGAGATCCTGCTGCGGACCAAGGGCCAGGCCTACACCGGCGAGGAGGTGGCGGCGCTGATCCTACGCACCGATCCCGACGGCACGGTGCTGCGCGTCGGCGATGTGGCCAGCGTGCGCGATACCCTCGCCGATCAGGACAAGCGCGCGATGTACGGCGGCGAGCCGGCGTTGTTCCTCTATATCTACCGCGTCGGCAACCAGGACCTGCTCGACGTGGCGCAGACGGTGCATACCTACGCCGAGGAGGTCGCGCCGACGCGCCTGCCACAGAGCGTGCGCTTCTCGGTTTCCAGCGATCGCAGCGAGGTGTTCCGCGATCGCATGGACACCCTCAAGCGCAACGCGGTGATGGGTCTGGCCCTGGTCTTCCTGTTGCTGGGCCTGTTCCTCCGCCTCGGCCTCGCCTTCTGGGTCAGCCTCGGCATCCCGATGAGCTTCCTCGGCGCCTTCTGGCTCATCCCCCAGCTCGGCGGCTCGATCAACATGCTCTCGATGTTCAGCTTCATTCTGGTCTTGGGCATCGTCGTCGACGACGCGATCGTGGTCGGCGAGAGCGTCCACGCGCATCAGGAGCAGGGCCTGCGCGGCGACGAAGCCGCGGTGCGCGGTTCGCTGCGGGTGGCCAACCCGGTGATCTTCGCGGTGCTGACCTCGATCTTCGCGTTCGCGCCGATGTTGGGAATTTCCGGTTGGATGGGCAAGTTCTGGCGCGTGATTCCGATCGTGGTCATCAGCTGCCTCGCCTTTTCGCTGG
>JBEPXK010000420.1:0-4056 GCA_041641915.1 Planctomycetota bacterium | reverse complement strand
ACCACGCCGCGCGCGAGCCGGTCCTGCTCGACCCGACGAGCTGCGAGCGCCTGTGCGCCGGAAACCGCGACGCCCTGGCCGACCTGCCGGCCGCGCCGGGTCCGCGTCCGGAGGAGGCGGCCGAACGGCTCGGCTGCGCCGATGCCCTGGCCGGTCAGCTCGCGCTGCTCGGCGACGAGCCGTACGCGCTGCGGGCCGAGGCCCATGCGCTCGCACTGCAGCTCGATCCCGCGGCCGGCGTGCTCTGGGCCGGCGGGCACCCGCGGCTACGGCGCGGTTCGCTGCCCTGGCGCTTGTGACCGGCTCGCGGTGTACATGCTCGCGTACGGCGGCGCGCGACCGCCGACCCGGGAGTAGGACCCATGCCGCGGCAGCTGTTCGTCGATTTCGCCCGCGTGGGCGACCTGGTGATGGCGGTGCCGCTGATGCGTGCGCTCGCGAGCCGGGGCGAGCTGCATCTGCTCGCCCGACCCTACGCCGCGGCGCTGCTCGCCGGCTCGCGCCAGAGTTTCCTCAGCGCGGTCCATGTGCATCCGCATCCGAACCACACCGGCCTCAAACGCCTGCTGCACCACCGCAGCTGGACACGGCTCGCGCGCGAGCTGCGCGCAGCCGGGATCGACTCGGTCTACCGCTTCGCCAAGGAGCGCCGACCGCTGGTGCGGTTCCTCGACCATGCGCTGCCCGACGCCTCGGTCTGTGAGCTGCAGCGCGACCCGGCGCTGCGCACCAGCGCGCACTACAGCCAGAGCAACGACGCCTGGCTGCGCTCGGCCGGGATCGACCCGACCGCGCACGAACGCACACCGCGGCTGGAGGTCCACCCCGACCCCCTGGCCCGGGCCGACACCCTGCTCGGCCCTTTTCCCAACCGACTGGTCGCGGTGCAGATGGGCAGCCACACCACCTGGCGCACGCATCCGTTCAAGGCCACCCGCCCGAACATCAAGAGCCCGGCGCCGGAGCAGTGGGCCGCGCTGATCGCGCATCTGCTGCACACCGGCGCGTGCGACGCGGTCACCGCCCACGGCGTGCTCGGCGAAGCGCGCCTGGTCAGGCGGGTGCGCGCGCTGCTGCCGGAAACGCTGCGCGAGCGCCTGCTCGACTGCTGCGGTACCGTCCCCCTGCCGATTCTGCCGGCCGTGCTCCACCGCCACCGGGCGCTGATCAGCTGCGATACCGGACCGGCCCACGTCGCCGCCGCGGTCGGCTGCCCAGTATTGGTGTTTTTCGGCCCTTCCGATCCGGTCCACTACACCATGACCGGCAACGGACCGGTGGAGGTCATCCACGCGCCGATCGATTGCGCCCCCTGCCTGGGCACGCGACGCGCCAAGCACTGCCACGACAATCGCTGCCTGACCGGCTTCACGCTCGAGCAGATGGCCGCGGGCTGGGACCGGCTGATGGCGCGGGTCGCGGCGCCGCCACCGGAAGCCTGAACGCGCCGCGTCAGCCGCGCAGTTCTGGTAGTTGACGACCGACCGCCTCGCCCAGGTGCCGGCGCCGACGCTTGGACACCCGCGGCAGCGGCTTGTCAGTCCGCGAGCTGAGCACCTTGCGCAGATGCGGCCGCACCTGGCTCCAGCGATGCATCAGATCGTTGGCCCGGTCGCGTTGGATCAGGTCGCGCCGGTAGGCTTCCTGGAAGTAGTCATCGAGGCGTTCGATACCCACGGTCCGGCGCCAGCGCGCCACCGTGCGCGGCAGCCACCAGCACAACAACAACAGGACCAGGGTGATGGTCGCGCCGATGATCGGGCCCTGGGCGTACCAGGTTGCCTCGGGACCGTGGGTCGCCAACCACCAGGTCAGCGCGGCGCTGGCCAGGGTCAACATGAGGACCACCGCGAAGGTGCGCTTGGCGAAGGCGCGCACCCGCTGACGCATCACGTCGAGCACGCGCACGTGCATTTGCACGTTCTCGCCCTCTTCGAGCACCCGGCTGAGCACGCTATCCGCGCGGCGCGCCGGCAGGTCGGCGATGTAGCTCTCGAGCTCGAGCAGAGCCGCGGCGAAACCCTCGAGCGGCAACGCGCATTCGTCGCGGACCAGATCGGGGATCACCGTGGTGTAGATGTGCGGCATGTCCTTGACCTGCAGCGAACGCGAGAGGTTCCAGCACAGCGCGCCGTAGGTCCGGGCGAAATCGCGGATGCCCTCGAACAGGTCCATCTTGTTCATCACGATGCGCAGCTTGTGATCGATGCCGACCAGGGCCTCGGTCAGGGTGCTGAGCGTCTCGCCGGTGGTGCCGGGCTTCTCCGGATCGAAGAACAACAGGATCAGATCGGCCTGTTCGGCGAACCACCGCACCACCTGCTGGAAATCGTAGGGGCGCTCGGTCTCGGCGCCGGCGGCGTCGATCATCCCCGGGCTGTCGATCAGCAGGATATGTTTGAGCAGATCGGCCGGCAGCCCACGCCCCTCGAGGTGCTGTACCAGGCCGGGACCGAAGGTGGCCAGATCGCCGAACGGCAGGTGGGAGTTGGTCACCAGGGCCTGGCCGTCGACGTTGCGCTCGTGCTCGGCGTGCATCAGCACGGTGAAACCATCGTCGGTCGGGGCGATGCCGGTACGCTGGACCTTGCGGTCGAGCAGGTGGTTGATCAGGCTCGATTTGCCCGAACTGTGATTGCCCAGCAGCAGCACCAACGGCGGGGTGCGAATGGCCGAATCGGGCAGCAATTTCATCCCGACCGTCTCGGCGACCGGCGCGATGCGTTCCTGCCGCAGCTGGAGGGTGGCGCTGGTGATCTGCTCCGGTTTCATGCCAGCATTCTGGGGCTCTGGTGGGCGACTTCCACAGCTATGTCGAGGCTCCCCGTCGCCAGCCCGACCAGCATTCTCGCTTGCCGCCCTGCCGGTCGCATCATCCTGCGCCGGTCATGGACAGCGAGGACATCGCACGCGCCGCAGCCGCCATCCGTGCTGGGGGGCTGGTGGGCATGCCCACCGAGACGGTCTACGGCCTCGCCGCCGATGCCCTCGACCCCGCGGCGGTGGTGGCGGTCTTCGCGGCCAAGGGCCGGCCGCGCTTCGACCCGTTGATCGTCCACGTGGCCGAACCCGAACAGGCCTGGGAGGTGGCGCTGCCAGACCCGATCGCGCGTCGTCTCGCCGAGGCCTGTTGGCCCGGCCCGTTGACCCTGGTCCTGCCGCGCCGGCCGGTGGTGCCCGACATCGTCACCGCCGGGCTCGACACCGTCGCCGTCCGCTGCCCCGACCATCCGGTCGCACGCGCGCTGATCCGCGCCGCCGGCCGACCGCTGGCCGCACCGAGCGCCAACCGTTTCGGGCGCATCTCGCCGACCTGCGCGGCCGACGTCCACGAGCAACTCGGCGACGCGGTCGCGCTGGTGCTCGACGGCGGCCCCTGCCGGGTCGGCGTCGAAAGCACCATCGTGCGCACCGCCCCCACACCGGTGATCCTCCGCCCCGGCGGCGTCGCGGGCGAACGCATCGCCACGCTGCTGGGCGTGAACGTCCCGCTCGCCGACCGCACGGGACGCGCCGCCGCGCTGCCGCCGGAGGCCCCGGGCATGCTCCAGAGCCATTATGCCCCGCGCACGCCGGTGGCCCTGCGCGCGGGGCCCTGGCCGACCAGCCGGCGCCTCGCCGTGCTCAGCTTCCGCGGCCACGACCTGCCGCCGGGCAGCGTGGCGACCGAGGTGCTCAGCCCGGGCGGCGATCCGGCCGAAGCTGCCCGCAAGCTGTTCGCCGCCCTACGCCGGCTCGATGCCGCCGGAGCGGAGCTGATCGCCGCGGAACTGCTGCCCGCAGCCGGTCTGGGTGCAGCGATCAACGACCGGCTGCGCCGTGCAGCCGGTCACGGCTGAACCGTTCGCTGCCGGCCCGCATCCCTCATGGGATTGCGTTGCGAAAGGGCGCAGCGTGCCGGTGCGCACGCTGCTTCGCGACCGCAGCCGACCGGAGCAGAGCAGCGCTCGGTGAGAATCGGCCAACCGGGGGAAGTGCCGCCAGCGAGTGGAGCCCAGCCCGGCTTGGCTGGGCGACCGGCCGACCGAGGGGGGGTTTTCTGCGAAAATGGGCCGC
>JBEPXK010000419.1:0-4060 GCA_041641915.1 Planctomycetota bacterium | reverse complement strand
CGCTCGCGTCTGAGCGCGGCCGGCTATCGCGCCGAGGGCTACGGGATCGACACCCCGCTGGGCAGCGAAGAGGAGTGGCGGCGGCTGACCGCGCGTTACTGGGGCATGTGCTCGCTGGTCGATACCGCGATCGGCCGCATCCTCGCCACCCTCGAGCAGAGCGGCCAGCTCGACAACACCATCATCGTCTTCACCTCGGACCACGGCGACATGATGGGCTCGCACAACCTGCTGGCGAAGGGCTTCATGTACGAGGAATCGAGCCGGGTGCCCTGGCTGGTCAAGCTGCCGGGGCAGCAGGAGCAGCGGCGGGTCAGCGGCCCGGTGAGCCAGGTCGACATGGTGCCGACGCTGCTCGATGCCATGGGCCAGCAGGTACCCGCAGAGGTCCAGGGCGTGAGCCGGCTCGAGCTCGCCGCGCGTGGCGGCGCGGCGGACGACGACGTGTTTATCGAGTGGATCAACGACAAGGACCCACGCGATCCGGTGCCCCCGTTGCCCGCGCATGCGGCGGATCTGGGCACACCGGAGCAAGCCGAGGCATCGCGGACCCAGGACATCCGCACCGTGGTCTGCACCGACGGCTGGAAGTACAACCACTCCTCGGTCGGCGAACACGAGCTGTTCGATTTGCGCAACGACCCGGGCGAGCTGGTCAACCGGGTCGCCGATCCGGCCAACGCCGAGCGGGTCGCCGCCTGTCGCGAGAAGATCCGCGCCTGGCAGCAGGCCACCGGCGAGGACCGGGTGGCCGTGTGAGCGCGCGCGGCTGCTGAAGTCGAGGCCATCGCCCGTGGCCAGCGCGTGCAGGCGCCTATGGTCCGGCGATGGACGCGACGAAGGGGGATACGCCGGAGGCGGGGTCGCCGGTGGCACGCTCGGTGGTGCGCACCGCCGCACCGCTGATCGCCGGCTCAGCCGGCACCGGGCTGATGCTCTTCGGCGACCGGGTGATGCTCGGCCGCTACAGCGAGGCGGCGATCGCCGCGGCGATGCCGGCCGGGATCGCCGCGTTCACCTGCCTGACCCTGTTCCTCGGCGTGGCGACCTACGCCCAGGTCTTCGTCGCCCAGTACACCGGCGCCGGGCAGAGCGAACGCAGCGGCGCGGCGGTGTGGCAGGGGATCCACGTCGCCCTGTTCGGCGGGCTGTGCAGCGCGCTGATCGCCCTCTGCGCCGATCCGTTGTTTGCCTGGGCCGGCCACCCGCCCGCGGTGCGTGCACAGGAGGCGCCCTACTTCGCGATCCTCACCGCCGGCGGGGTCAGCCTGCTCCTGCAGCGCGCGCTGGCGGCCTTCTGGGGCGGCCGTGGCCGGACCCGGTTCGTGATGTACCAGGGTCTGACCGCGGCGGGGCTGAACCTCGGCTTCAACTGGGTGCTGATATTCGGCAACTGCGGGTTCCCGCGCCTCGGAATCGTGGGCGCGGGCATCGGCACCGTGCTGGCCAACACGGTGGTCGCCGGGGTGAGCTTCGCGCTGTTCCTCCGCGCGCGCCACCGACAGCGTTTCGGCACCTGGCCGGCGCGGCGGTTCCAGCCCGCGCTTTTACGGCGCCTGCTGTACTACGGCCTGCCGCACGGGCTGCATTTCTTTCTCGACATGCTCTCGTTCACCGTGTTCGTCCAGCTGGTCGGGCGCCTGGCGCAGCGGCCGGCGGCCGCGGGGGCCAACGTCCAGGAGGCGGCGAGCATCGTCTTCAGCCTCAACGCCATTTCCTTCCTGCCGCTGGTCGGCCTCGGCCAGGCGACCTCGATCCTCGTCGGCCAGGCCGTCGGCGCCGACGAACCGGGCCTGGCGCGGCGGATGGTCGCCGGCGCGCGCAATCTCGCGCTGGGTTACGGTGTGCTGATGTCCGTGTGGTATCTGCTCTACCCGGACCCGCTGCTGGCCTGCTTCGCCCGGGCCCACGACCCGCAGCAGGGGGCCACGCTCGCGCTGGCGCGGCGACTGCTGTATTTCGTCTGCGTCTGGCAGCTGCTCGATGGCCTGTGGATCGTCTACATGGCGGCGATCCAGGGCGCCGGGGATACGCGTTTCAGCATGTGGATGGGGGTCCTGCTTGCCTGGGTCGCGTTCGTGGTGCCGGCGGTGGTGGCGGTGTGGCTTGGCGCTGACGTCTGGGTCTTGTGGTCGATTCTGTTGACCTACGTCGCCCTGGGCGCGGGGGTGTTCTACTTGCGCTACCGCGGCGGGCGCTGGGAGGGCATGCGCGTGATCCAGGATGGCGCCGGCGGCGATGGACCACGCAGCGCAGACGCCTAGGCTCCACGGCAGACGAAAGGACCTCATGACCGATCCGCAGCCCGCTCCCCGCATCGCCGCCTATGAGAACCAAGCCTTCGGGCTGTTCCTGCACTACGGTCTCTACTCCCTGCTCGGCCGGGGCGAATGGGTGATGGAGCACGGGGGGATCCCGGCCGGGGAGTACACCCGGTTGGCCGAGCGGTTCACCGCGGAGTCCTTCGACGCCGATGCGATCGTGCGCTGTGCCGGGGGCGCGGGTATGCGGTACGTCTGCCTGACCACCCGCCACCACGACGGCTTCTCGCTCTACGACACCCGTGGACTGAACACCTACGACGCGCCGCACAGCGCGGCGGGTCGCGATCTGATCGCGGAGTTCGCGCAGGCCTGCGATCGCTACGGCGTCGGCAAATTCTTCTACCACACCACGCTCGACTGGTGGCATCCGGCCTTCGACGGTGATTGGGACGCCTACCAGCACTACCTGCGTGAATCGATCGCCATCCTCTGCAGCGAGTACGGCCGGGTCGACGGCTTCTGGTTCGATGGCAACTGGGCCCGCCGCGAGCGCGATTGGCAGGAGGACGCGCTCTATAGCGTGATCCGCGACAAGCAGCCCGAGGCGATCATCGTCAACAACTCCTCACACGGCCACCACGGCGAGGCGAGTCATCGGGAATGCGATGTGGTCACTTTCGAGCAAGGGCGCCCCTTCGCCCGCGAGCAGTCGCAGCGATATCGTGCCGGCGAGATGTGCGAGACCATGAACAGCCACTGGGGGGTGGGGGCGTTCGACCTCAGCTACAAGAATCCGGCGCAGATCATCGAACGGTTGGCGGCGTGTCGGCGGTTTCGCGCCAACCTGCTGCTGAACATCGGTCCCACGGCGGCCGGCGCGATCCCGGAGCTGGAAGCGGCGGTGTTGGCCCAGGTCGGCCGCTGGATCGCCACCTGCCCCGAGGCGGTCTACGACGCCGAGCCGACCGAGCTGCGTTGTGGCGGGTCGGATTTCGTGCTGCGGCACGGCGCGACCTACTTCTACTTCTGCCACAATCTGCCGATCACCGGCAACCGCCACCTGCTCGAGGGGCGGCCCGGCGACGGCATCCAGGGCGTCGCCGGCGCGTTGCCGCCGGTGCGGCGCGTGGTCTGGGCCGATGAGCCCGATCAGGAGCTGGCCTTCACCCAGGACGCCGAGCGCGAGCTGTTCAGCTTCGACGCCAGCGCTCATCCCTACGGGCGGCAGCTGGTGGTGCGCATCGCGCGGATCGAGACCTGAGCCGGCGGTTCCGCCTGCTCGGGCCTGCCGCAGGAGTCGGATGGTGCCCATTGGCCAGTCTGGTCGGAAACTGCTCAGGATCGCCGCCATCATCGCGGCGCTGGGCCTGGGTCTCGTGTGTTTGCGATGGCTCTGCGAGCAGGTGGCGATCGATCGCTGTCTCGACCGCGGCGGGCGCTGGAATCACGCTACCGGGGAATGCGAGTACTGATGTGTACCGTGCCGCGGGCGTCGCCGCCGGGGCGCCGGTGACGGCGTTCAGGTCGGCAGCGGCGGTAGGGCGTCGTCGTCCTCGTCGGCGCCCTCGCCCCCGACGATCATGTCGTCGTGGCTCTCGTCATCGAGGATCACCAGCATCGAGCTGCGGTTGGCGTCCTTCTCGTAGGTGTCCGAGGCGGGAGCGGTCGGTGGGGGGATGTCGATCGGCTGCTGGCTCTGGGCCTCCGGCGGCGGTGCCGCCATCGTTGGGGCCGCGGCGCTGGCGTCTGGCGGCGGCGCGAGTTCGGGCATGGTGCCGATGGCCGGCGCCGGCGGC
>JBEPXK010000418.1:0-4071 GCA_041641915.1 Planctomycetota bacterium | reverse complement strand
GTCAGTTTCCTCGACGAACAGGTGGGCCGGGTGCTCACGGCCGTCGACCGGCTCGGCCTGCGCGACGACACCATCGTCGCCTTCACCGTCGACCACGGCTGGAACCTCGGCGAACACGGGCTGTGGTGCAAGCACTGCATGTATGAGACCTCGCTGCGGGTACCGCTGATGCTCCGCGTGCCCGGCCGCCGACCCGGCCGCTGCGAGAGCATCGTCGACAACCTCGACATCTACCCCACCTTCTGCGACCTGCTCGACCTGCCCGCTCCCGAGCACGGCCTCGACGGCTCCACCCTGGTGCCCACCCTCGACGACCCGAACGCGACTATTCGCACCCATTCGCAGAGCCGTTACCATCACGGCCGATCGGTACGTACCGATCGCTATCGCTACAGTCGCTGGGAAGATGAGACCGGATTCCACGGACACACGTTGTTCGATCACGCCAAAGACCCGGACGAAGCGAACAACCTCGCCGACGATCCCACCCACGCCGCGGTGGTCGCCGAGCATCTCCAGCTGTTGCCGGGCCTGGACTGATCAGCCGCGTACACGACCCCAGCGGGGCGCTTCCGTTTCTGCGTCAGATCGTCTGCAACATTGCGTCCGCCTCAGCTTATCATCTGGGGAGGAGACCTCATGCCCGCTGCCCGCATCGTCGTTCTGATCGCTCTCTGCGCCTGGGCCACCGCGGCCGAGGGCGTGCCCATCCGCATCGGCGATGCCGGTTCAGCTCCTGACCCGAGCCGGTTCGACCCCGCCTATCCCGAGATGGAACGCTGGGCCCGCGCGGGGGTCACCGGCGGCGTGCCCTATATCGAGCGGGTGGTCGGGCGCATCGGCCCCGACAGCGATATCAAGGCCGCAGTCGCAGCCGCCGCGGGCCAGGTCTCGCAGAGCAATCCGGGCGTGCTGTTGCTCGCCGCGGGAGACTACCCGATCCCGCGCGAGCTGTGGCTCAAACCCGGCCTGGTCCTCCGCGGCGCCGACCGCACCCAGACCTTCCTCATCTCCGAACTCAACGAGATGAAGGCCCCCTACGGCGTGGCCGAGACCCACGCGATCAAGATGGCTGCCCGCAGTGCGCTCGAAGACCTGACCGTCTACAACCGTCATGTGAAGGAGAAGGACCCCAGCACCTACGTCGGTAAATACGACAACCCCGGCGCCCCCTGCAGCGGGCTGGTCAAGATCCCCGGCAGCGCTGCCGATTCCTGGATCCAGCGCTGCAATCTGACCCACGCAGGCTCCAACCCGATCTCGATCGACGGCGACCACATCACCATCCGCGACTGCACCATCGACCAGGCCTACAACAAGGGCGGCAAGGGGCACGGCTACCTCGAACTGGGCAACGCACACGACATCCTGTTCTATAACAACACCTTCAAGAACATCCGCCACGTCTCGGTGATGTGGAAGAGCAGCTACGTGGTCTTCTACCGCTGCCGCTTCGAGGTCGACCTCAACTACCATGACGGTCTGCCGCACCACAACCTGGTCGAGGAGTGCACTTTCCGCCCCCGTCGCGGGCATCACTGGGGATCGGTCTGCTACGGCGCCATGCCCTGGCAGGATTGCGGCCCCGGCCCACGCTGCCTGTTCTGGAATAACGACATGACCGGCAAGAACGCCGGTTACGGCGGCACGCGCGTGGTGTGGGAGATCGAAGACACCACCCCCGGCTACGACGCCATGGGCAAAAAGAGCCCCGACCGACTCGAGGCCGGCCCGCCGCCGAAACACGGCACCCTCTACGCCGTTACCGGCGAAGATATCCCGCTCGAGATGGTCGAACGCGGCCGCTGCATGGCCAACCTGCAGGCCGCGATCGACGCCAAGGCCCACGACAAGGTAGTGTTTTTCGCCAAGCTCGGCCGCGGCCTGTTCAAGGAGGGCAGCCCCGAGTACACCGAAGCCACCCGCCAGCTCGAACGCACGCAGGCCGCCGCCCGCGAGGCCCTCGCCGACCTGGGCGACGACCCCGACTCCGACGACCTGCGCGGCTTCCTCACCAGCTGGGAGGGCACCGAAGCCATCGCCGATGCCCGGGCCCTGGCCGACCGCCTCGCCGCCGATGCGTTCGAGCGCATCGCCCCCGGCGGCCGCATGCCACGCGGCTCGCGGCTGCGCGATTTCGTCGACGACTGGCACGGCGTGGCCACCATCGACGCGGCGATGAAGGTCTACCAGGAGCAGGCCGATACCGACTTCGAGCGCGAGCAGGACGATTTCGACCACCCCGACGACCTGCGCGCATTCATCGCGAAATGGCGCCATGCGCGGGCCGCCGAACGCGCGGAGAAGCGCCTGGTGGAGCTCCTGCGCAAGGCGCTCGACAAACTCGACGGGATGGTGGAGCAGATGAACCGCCGCCAACGCGAAGAGACCCTGACGCTCTTCGCCGGCACGCCGCTCGAAGCCGAGGCCAGGGCGCTGTTGATCGAGGACTGAGTATTCGCACGCGATCGGTTGCAGCCGAAAGCCCCACGGCGGAGCTTCCGGCCACGCGCTGACCTCCGCCTTCGAACTCCGCTGAGCGTCGGTGAACGCACAGCCCGCCACCGCAGCCAGCGACCGCACCCGACTGCTGGGCCACCGGCCGCCGTCAACCAGTGCGTTAACGCGTCGTGCCTACTCAGGCCCATCGGGCATGCGTAGGGCTCCTCGACGTTTCGGGTGGGCAACGCGAGCAGCGACCAGCGAGTAGCCACCAGCGAGTAGCGAGTAGCGAGTAGCGAGTAGCGAGTAGCGAGTAGCGAGTAGCGAGTAGCGACCAGCGACCAGCGACCAGCGACCAGCGACCAGCGACCAGCGACCAGCGACCAGCGACCAGCGACCAGCGACCAGCGACCAGCGAGTAGCGAGTAGCGAGACGAAGGTGCCCACAAAGCGTCATCTCACTACCACAATTACGCCGCGTGTCGGCATGTCGCACCTTCAGCGATCGAGCGCCAACACCATGCGGTAGCGCGGGTAGAATCTCGACCGATGAGCGCGCCGATCGATCCCGCCCCTGCCGCGCGCGACCACTTCGCGTCGAGCGGCATCAGCGCATGCGAGCCCACCCCCGCCTCGGAAGTGGTCGTGGACTCCGCCGCCTCACTGTCCTTCGATCTGGTTCCGGCTCCCGGCGACACCGCACCGCCGCTGCTCGCCGCCGGCGCCCGCATCGCCCACTACGACATCGGCGATCGCATCGCCCGCGGCGCCATGGGCGAGGTCTACGCCGCCCGGCAACAGACGCTCGACCGCCCGGTGGCGGTCAAGGTCCTGCTGCCGGAACTCGCCGAGCAGGTGCCCGAACTCGCGGCGCAGTTCCTCCACGAGGCCTGCGCCGCAGCGCGGCTCGATCATCCCAACGTGATCATGGTGCACGATTCCGGCACCGCCGCGTACGCCGGCACCACCCTGCATTGGTTCGCGATGGAGTTGGTCGAGGGCTGCAACCTCAAGCGCCTGCTCGAAGACGAAGGCCCCCTGCCAGCCGGCCGGGTACACGCGATCATGCAGGCGATCGCGGGCGCCCTGAGCCACGCCTCGGCCCGCGGCATGGTCCACCGCGACATCAAGCCGGACAACATCATGCTCGCCACCGACGGCACGGTGAAGCTGACCGACTTCGGCCTGGTCCTGTGGGACGCCCTCGACGGCGAGAACCCGCTCGCCGATCGCTGGGTCGGCACTCCGCGCTACATCAGCCCGGAGCAGATCCGGCGCCGACCGACCGACGTGCGCAGCGATCTCTACAGCCTCGGCGCCACCGCCTACCATCTGCTGGTCGGCCGCCCGCCCTTCGTCGCTACCGATCGCAAGAGCATCCTCGAGGCGCATCTCAAATCCGAGCCCGAGGACCCGCGGTCGGAGCTCGACCCGCTTGGACAGGCCCTGGCCGCGATCGTTCTCCGGTTGCTGCGCAAGGATCCCGCCGCGCGGCCACCCGACGCCGAGGCCCTGCTCACCGAACTCGACCGTCTCCAGACGCTGGCGCACGACGAGCACCAGCCGCGCAGTTCCGGGCGCCACCGCCTCCGCCGACGCGGACGTCGGCGGCGTTAGTGCCTCGATTCA
>JBEPXK010000417.1:0-4089 GCA_041641915.1 Planctomycetota bacterium | reverse complement strand
CGCCGGGCGATGACGGCCGCGCCCGACGCGCCGGTACGCCCGAGCGCGCTTTGCCGCGACTGCCTGGCGCTGTTCGCGCGCAAGCCGGCCGGCGGGCGCTGCCCGCACTGCCAGTCGCCCAGGGTCGTGGCGCACCCGGAGCTCGCCAACCTGTCGGTCGCCCACATCGACTGCGACGCCTTCTACGCCAGCGTGGAGAAGCGCGACAATCCGGCCCTGGCCGACCGGCCGGTGATCGTCGGCGGCGGCCGGCGGGGCGTGGTCGCGGCCTGCTGCTACGTCGCGCGGATCTACGGCGTGCGCTCGGCGATGCCGATGTTCAAGGCGCTGGAGCGCTGCCCGGACGCCACCGTGATCAAGCCGGAGATGGGCCGCTACCGCGTCGAGGGCCGGCGGATCCGCGAGATGATGGAGGCGACCACGCCGCTGGTCGAGCCGATCTCGATCGACGAGGCCTTCCTCGACCTCACCGGCACCGAGAAGCTGCACGGCGGCCCGCCCGCGCGCACGCTGGCGGCGCTGGTGCTCAGGATCGAACGGGAGGTCGGCGTGACCGCCTCGATCGGGCTCAGCTACAACAAGTTCCTGGCCAAGATCGCCTCCGACCTCGACAAGCCGCGCGGCTTCGCCTGTGTGGGCGAAGGCGAAGCGCTCGACTTCCTGGCCGGGAAGCCGGTGGGCACGATCTCCGGTGTGGGCAGCCGCCTGCAGGCCGCGCTGTCGAACGACGGCATCACCCTGATCCGCCACCTGCGCCGCTACGAGGAGACCGAACTGATGGCGCGCTACGGCGCCATGGGCCGGCGGCTGTTCGCCTTCGCCTGGGGCCGCGACCCGCGGCCGGTCGCCCCGAACGAGCCGGCCAAGAGCATCTCCGGCGAGACCACCTTCGACGACGACGTCGACGACGCGGACGAGTTGCTGCGCCGCCTGTGGCCGCAATGCGAGCGGGTCGCCCGCCGGCTGAAGGCCGCCGACCTGGCCGGCCAGTCGGTCACGCTCAAGCTCAAGACCCGCGACTTCAAGATCATCACCCGGTCACACAAGCTGAGCGACCCCACCAACATGGCCGACCGCCTCTACCGCACCGCGGAGCCCTTGCTGCGGCGCGAGTGCGACGGGCGCAAGTTCCGCCTGATCGGCATCGGCGCTGGCGACCTCACCGCCGGGGTGTTCGCCGACCCGCCGGACCTCCTCGACCCCGACCGCGGCCGGCGCAAGAAGGTCGAGGCGGCGATCGACGCGGTCCGCGCGCGCCTGGGCGAGCACGCGATCGGCAAGGGGCGCGGGTTCCGGGGCGGGGGGTAGGCCAAGATGCTGAAAAGCGGAATCGCTTTTCAGCATCTTGGCCTTGCATCAAGGAGTTAGAGCAAAATTTACGATGAATGCCGTTCCGGCTTTCATCGATTTTGCTCTAAGCCGCGGGCCGGCGGCGGCGGCTGGCCGGGAACTACCGGAGACGCTTTCGCACTATCCTGGCCGGCAAGCGCAGGGTTTCTCCGAGCACTCTGATCATGCGTGAAACCCTGATCGACGTCATGGTGGTCGCGCGATTCTCGGCTTTCCCTTTTAATTTACACCGTTGGCGGCCTGTTGACCCTCGCGCTCCAGCTCTCTCTCGACGTCGACGATGTAATCACGGGTTGTCGGCACGGCATCAACGCGTTTGGCGATTTGCACTTGGAAGACCATGTTCGTCCGCCTGCGGAAGCCGATCTCGCAAAGCGCCAAATAAAACTCCCACATACGGCAGAAACGCGCATCATATAGTTTTTCGACGTCGTTCCACTGCGCCAGGAAGCGTTCGCGCCAGGCTCGCAGGGTGTACGCATAGTGTAATCGCAAAATCTCGATGTCTGTTGCCCAAAGGCCACACCGTTCGACAACCGCACAGACCTCTGAGAGGGAGGGCAGTTCAGCTCCAGGGAAAATATACTTGCGCATGAAAGGGTTGATCGGCGCGGGCGTGTCCGCGTAGCCGATCGAGTGAACCAGAGCCAAACCGTCGTCCGCAAGCAGGCGGCGGATCCGGCTGAAAAATTCGCTGTAGTTTCGCTTCCCGACGTGCTCGAACATGCCCACCGAGACAATCCGGTCGTACGGCCCCGCTACCTCGCGGTAATCGCGCAACTCGAAGCGCAGGCGATCACGGGCGGGCGACCGGGCCGCCCGCTGCTCACTCAGCGTTTGCTGTTCCGTGCTGAGGGTCACGCCGGTTACATCGGCCCCGAACTCCTCGGCCAAGTAGAGGCCGAGCCCGCCCCAGCCCGAACCGATGTCCAGCACCTTCAGGCCCGGCCGGTCCAGTTTCAGCTTCGCGGCAATGTGACGCTTCTTGTTCTCCTGCGCCGTTTCGAGCGATTCCTCGGGGTGCTTGAAGTAGGCGCACGAGTAGTTCCGGTCGTCGTCAAGAAACTTGTCATAGAGTTCCGATGACAAGTCGTAATGATGCCTGACATTTTGTCGTGAACGTTCCACCGGGTTCACATATCGAATCGCACTCACGAGACTTTCGAGGATATCGAGCGCGGGGCTGTTGCGCTGCGTCCCGTAATTACGGGCGACGACGTCGAGGAAGTCGTAAATACTGCCCTGCTCGAGCACGAGGCGGCCATCCATGTACGCTTCACCGACTTTGAGCGCCGGGTTCAAGACTAGCCCCGCGCCGGTCGCTTTGGAGGTGACACGCAGCGTTACCTCCGGTGCCGAGCCGTCGCCGACCGTCTCGCGGTTGCCGCTCGGATCCACCACGCAGATGCTGCCTTCCTGGACGATAGATTTGAGGAGTTTTGTAAATAACATGGTATTCTGCCGCGTTGCGCTGGTGGTACAAATGAAGGCACCCACCCCTCCAAACGCAACCATTTAAACCCAGCCCAGCCGATTCGGGGCATCCCGAACCGCGACCACCCACGCCTCGCCGTCGGCTGGTCATGGGATAGCTGACATTTTGGATGCACAGCCGGCTACGCCGTCTCGGGCCGGGCGCCGTCATGGCCGGTCGCGCACACGCGCTATCCCACGCCCGCGATCAGGGCCAGATCCAGGCGACTTAGCCGAGATAGCCCGCGAGCAGCAGCCCGCCCTTCCAACGCGCGATCCGCCGGGCCGTCACGGCCGCGGCCAGCAGCAGCTAGGAGGAAGAGCCAGGTTGCCATGAGTGACCCGTGGCCGCGGAACTTGGAGGCAAACACGGCACGTTGCCGTTCGCCCGGCGCATACACTACAAGGCCGGGAGCGGGACAAGGCCGGGAGCGGGCCAAGCCGCCCCCCACCTGCATGCCCTTGAGCCGCATGCCCTTGAGCCGCATGCCCGTAAGCTGCTTGCCCGGGAGCTGCATGATCCTCGACCTGAACCTGAGCTGGCTCCCGGTCCCGGACCTCGTCGCGACCCTCACTGTGCTGCTGGTCCTGGTGATCGTGCGCTTCGTCGCCAGCCGCGCGATCCAGGCCCGCAGCGAGCTCGCCCCCTATCAGCAGCGCCGCTGGATCGCCACGGTCCGCAATGTCTGCCTGGCCTTCGGCGTGGTCGCGCTGGCGCTCATCTGGGCCCCGCAACTGCAGACCTTCGCGCTGTCGCTGACGGCCGTGGCGGTGGCGATCGTCGTGGCGACGAAGGAGCTGCTGCTCTGCTTCTCGGGCGCCTTCCTGCGGGCGTCGTCCCGCGCCTTCTCCGTCGGCGACTGGATCGAGGTCGCGGGCGTGCGCGGCGAGGTGGTCGACCACAACCTGTTCGCCACGACGGTGCACGAGTTCGACAACGCACCGGGCTCCTACAACTTCATCGGCCGGACCGCGGTGGTGCCGAACAGCGCGCTGCTGACGTCGCCGGCCCGCAACCTGAGCTCCCACCGCAACCACATCTACCACAGCTTCGAGATCACCTTCCCCGCCACGGCCGACGTTTTCGCGAACCGCGGGAAGATCGAGCGGATCGTGCGCACCCACGTCGCGCGCTACGAGGAGGCCGCGCGCCGCGCGAACGCGGCGATGAAGCAGGAAGCGGGCGTGGATCTGCTGGACCCGGCGGCCCGGGTCCGCTTCATGACGACCGACATCGGCAACCACCGCGTCCTGGTCACGCTGTTC
>JBEPXK010000416.1:0-4089 GCA_041641915.1 Planctomycetota bacterium | reverse complement strand
GGTTCGCGTCACGGCGGTGTGGCCGTGGCCATTGTCGTCACCATCCTGATCGCCGCGATCATCGGCTACCTCGTCTACCGTGGCTCCTTCTTCCGCGATTTCGACAAGCCCTATTCGACCCACAACATCGAGAAGATCGATCCTGAGCTGATCGACTACACCCAGACCAGCTCCCTGGCCACCGGGCTGCAGCGCCCGATGGGCATGGTGCTCGGCAGCGATGGCCGGATCCACATCGCCGGCGACCGTTCCGTCCGCAGTCTCAATGCGACGGGTGCGACCGTCGCCACGGTCCAGCTCGATGACGAGCCCACCGCCCTGGCGCTCGATGGCGACACCCTGCTGGTGGGCCTCGGCTCGCGCGTGCTGCGCGTGGACCCCGCCACCGGCGAGTCCACCGAGCTGATCGCGCTACCGGGCGAGGCCTTCATCGGCAGCATCGCGGTGGTCGGCGGACGGGTGTACCTCGCCGACGCGAAGAACCGCATGGTCCTGCAGGTGGCCGATGGCGAAGTGACCGGCCGGGTGCCCAAAGGCGACACCGGCGATCACTACGTCCTGCCCGAACGACAGTTCCCCATCGCCGCCGGACCGGGCGCCAAGCTCTATGTGGTCAATGCCGGCAAGCGGCGGATCGAGGCCTACACCCCCGATGGCCAGCTCGCGAATCTGATCGGCAAACAGCGCGACGACATCCACGGCTTCTGCGGCTGCCACAACCCCGTCGCACTGGCGGTCGGCGAGGACACGATTCTCACCGGCGAAAAGGGCTTCAGCCGCGTCAAGTTCATCGATCACAACGGCGAACTGGTCAACGTGGTCGCCGGGCCCGACCTGCTGCGCAAGCCCAACGCGGTACGCGCGGTGGCGACCGACGGCGAACGGGTCTACGTGCTCGACGGCAGCACCCAGGCGGTGCGAGTGTTCTCGCGCAAGCAAGCGCAGGGCGCGGAGCAGACGCAGGAGGGCTGAGCGTGATCTGGCTTGAGGTGCGCGATCGCGTTTGCGATTCGTTTTCGTCTTCGCTCGCCAGCACCGCCACGGCGTCACGGCTCCGCCCACGGCCATGGCGACCCCAGAGTAACCCGACCGCGCAACCGGACGGCGGGCCATTCGCCATTCGCCATCGGCCATCAGCCACAGCCACAGCCATCAACCCCTATTCCGTACACCCCGTCGCCTTGAGATGCGCCGCGAGTTCGTGGTCGAGCCCCTGGATGTGTTCGACCAGCCAATCGCGTAGTTCCATTGCCAGATCGTCAGACAGGATCAGCCGGCTCTGCGACCGATCGAGTTTGCGTCGCTGCTCGTAGTCGACCACCATCTCGATGAAGGCGTCGTGCTGCGCCAGATGCTCCTCGGCGCCGGGGAAGGCGGAGACCTGCATGCAATGCTCTTCGTGTCCGAAGTGGGTCTTGCCGTATTCATCGATGAAGGTGAGGATCTCGTCGATTACCGTACCCTGATCGCTGCTGGCGATCGCCGTCTCCAACCGGGCCAGCGCGCCGAACAGCTGTTGATGATCCTGATCCTGCCACGCGATGCCGGTGGCGATGCCGGGGGTCCAGCCCGGCGGCGGGGCCGCGTCCATATGCCATCTCCTGCTGGCGCGTCCACCGCGAGCGCCTGCGCGCCGGGGCCGCGCGCCGCCCCGACCAGCGCAGCGATCAGTCCTGGCAACCCGGACAGCTGTAGGTGGAACGCCCTCCCTGGGTCGCGCGCGCGATCCTAGCCCCGCAGCGGGCGCAGCAAGCGCCTTCACGGCCGTAGACCCGCAGGGCGCGCGCGAAACGGCCGGTCGAACCGTCAAGTGCGTGGTGATCGACCAGGGTGGTGCCGCCGCAACGGATCGCCGCACGCAACACGCTGCGCGTGGCGCGAACGATGCGCCGGCAGGTGGCACGATCGCAAGCCCCGCCAGCCCGCCACGGAGCGACCCGCGCACGATGCAGGACCTCCACCACATAGATGTTGCCGAGCCCGGCGACCAGGGCCTGGTCGAGCAGCAGTTCCTTGACCGCCCGCCGCCGACCGGCGAACGCCGCGACCAGATGATCGACGGTGAAAGCCGGGCCGAGGGGTTCGGGGCCGAGTCGATCGAGAAAAGCGGCTGCCGGACCGTCGGGAACCAAGGGCAGGAACATGCCGAAACGGCGCGGGTCTTCGTAGCGACAGGCCTGCCCACCGCTCACCAGTTCGACGTGTTCGTGAGGCCACCGCTCCTCGCGGCACGGACAGACCCGGAACGAGCCGCTCATACCCAGATGGACCAGCACCCGATGATCGGCCCCGGCATCGAGGATGATCGCCTTGCCGCGCCGCTCGACGGCGCGCAGACGCCGCCCGGCGAGCTTCGCGCGCAGCGCTGCGCGATCGAGGCGGTGCCGCAACGCGGGGCTGTGCACCAGCACGTCGTCGATGCGCCGAGTGCACAGCGCGCGCTCCAGGCCCCGGGCCACGGTCTCGACCTCAGGCAGTTCCGGCATCGCGTCTGTGGTCCTCCATGGCCTGCTGGACGATACTATCGGCTCGTGATCCTGGACGAGCCACAAACGCTCGCGTTTCGTGCCGGCAGGGCGCAGGCGAACGCGCGGGCGAGGAAGCAGCGGCATTCGGCGAGGGAACGGAGGCCGACCTGCCGCGCCACCTCGCGACCGTGGAGGCAGACCACCAGCGTCGGCACTGCAGCCACCCGCCACCGCTGCGCGGCGAGCGGATCCGCCGCGACATCGACGCAACACAGATCAGCACCGTGGCCGTAGCCGGCACGCAGACCGAGCTCGGCGAGACAACGCGTCTGGATCTTGCAAGCGCGGCACCAGCGGGTCACGAAGGCGATGATCACCGCATCGCCGCGGTCGACGATCCGGTCCAGACCGCTGTCATCGCTCCGTTTGGATGCCGGCTCACAGGACGCGGGAGCAGACTCAGAAGGTCGATCCATGTGCCGATCCTGACGGCCGGATACCGAAGCGCTCACACCCCCAGCCGACAAGCCCGCTACGCTCCGGCGGCGGAACGCGTTTGCGCCGCCTTCGCGCCCCACGAGCGGACCACGCCGCCACCAAACCCCGGTCGCGATACCGCGTATGTGGGGGTTCGCCACCTGCGCCGACCCCGTCAACCCAGGTTGTCGTCAACCCACAGCGACAACGCCAAGTAATTGCCCGACAACCACTTGGCCAACGATGGACTCAAACGTCAACCTGGGTTGACAGGGAAGCCCCGGGCCGCCCCTGGACCCGTTCCTTCGTAAATTGTTGTATTCACGCCGGTTAAGCGCAGCGCCGCCTTTGGTACGATCTGCGCAAGGTCCTCACACCCCCCTCTCTCTCCTCCGCATCGGAAAGGACCGACCATGCCTCCCTACGCCATCTCCGATCCCCGCGCCGTTCCCGCCTCCTCCACCGCCGAAGGCGTCATGCTCGACCGCTACCGCGACGGCGACGAATCCGCCTTCGAAGAGCTGCACCGCGCCTATTACGACGACGCCTACTGGGCCGCCCGCCGCCTGCTCAACGACGACCAGACCGCGCGCGACATCGTGCAAGAAGCCTTCATCCGCCTCATGCGCAGCATGAACAGCTACGATCCGCACAAGCCCTTCCGCGCCTGGTTCCTGCGTATCGTACACAACCTGGCCATCGACCACATGCGTCGCCGCCGCCACGAGGTGGTCAGCAGCGAGTTTACCCCCTCAGCGACCGTCAACCACGGGCGCGAGATGGAGGCCGACGAGACCACCACGCGGGTGCGCCAGGTGCTCGCCGCCCTGCCGGCCAAGTACCGTCGCCTGCTGCAGAAGCGCGAGCTCGACGGCCAGCGCGCCGACGCCATCGCCCGCGACATCGGCGTCGACTACCAGACCACCCGCTGGCGTATCCACCAGGCGCGCAAGCTGTTCAAGCGCGAGTGGACCCACCGCTTCGGCCCGGCGGTGAACTGACGGGTTTTTATCAGAGGGGGCGCTGCCCCCTCGCGCCTTCGGCGCATACCCCCACGGCCTCGGTCGCCCTTCGCCAGCTTCGCTGGCGTTTCCGCCGTCCCGCCGGGCCCGGCTTCCTCGCTGTCGCTCGGCGCGCTCCACCC
>JBEPXK010000415.1:0-4092 GCA_041641915.1 Planctomycetota bacterium | reverse complement strand
CCCCGCGGGCTGGGCGCTGCTGATCCGCCTCCAGGCTGCCGGGCTGACCGCCGGCGACGACAACGCCCGAGCCCGGATCGCGCAGAGCATCGAGCGCGCCCGTGCAGCGGGCTGGACCCCCGGACCGGGCTGGCGCACCGACCCGGATCTGGCCGCGGTGGCGCAGGACCCGGAACTGAGCGCCCTGCTGGAAGGACCGTGATGCGCCCTCGCGGTCTGCGCCCGGCGCCGCCGCGCGGCCCGGCGCCACAAGCCCACGGCCTGCGACGCCGGCTGCCGCTGACCCTCCTGCTCGCGCTCCTCGCCGGGAACCTGCGCGCACTCGAGCAACCGGTCGCCGGGCAGGTCTGGGCGCTGCCGAAGGACACGACCATGCGCCTGGTCACGGCCGGACGATGGGCCGACCGCCTGCTCGAAGACGACCCCTACGCCGAGCTCGCCGCGCCGATCGATCGCGATCGGGTGGCCGTCTGGCATGAGCGCGCCGACGCGGGCGATGCCATCGCGGCCGACCTCCTGTTCTGGGCCTACTACCTCGGCGAAGGCGTCGCTGGGGACTACCGTCAGGCTCGCGCCTGGCTCGCTCGAGGCGCCCGGGTCGGCACCCCCCTGGCGGTGCTCTATCACGCCCGCTGCCTCCTGGGCCTGCCCCTGGGCGACCGCCTGCATCCGAGCGAATCCGATCGCGCGCGCGCGCAGGAATATCTCGCCTGGCTGGCCGCGGTCTGGCACAACGCCTGCGCGGCCGGTTCGCCGACGGCCGCCCTGTTCCACGGCATGACCCTGGAGCACCTGGGCCAGCGCGATCGGGCCCGCGCCGCCTACCGCCAGGCCATCGCTGGCGGCGTGACGCCGGCCCGCCTCAAACTGGCCATGCTCCTCATGCGCGACGAGCGACCCGAGCAGCGCGGCGAGATCGGCGAACTCATCCGCACGGCCGCACGCCGCGGCCACATCCATGCGATGATCGTGCTGGGCGACCACTTCCGCCGCGGCAGCGATTGCTTCGACCGCGATCGCCCCGCCGCCCGCGCCTGGTACCAACGGGCGAAGCAAAGCGATCACCCCCTGGCCTGGTGCCGTCTCGGCATGCTCGCCTACCGCGGCGACGGACCCGATCACCCCAGCGACCGCCAGCTCGCCCTGCGGTGTTTCCGGATCGCCGCCGAACGCGGGCTGGTCCACGCTCAGGTCCATCTCGGCAAAACCTACCTCGGCGGCGAGGGCGTACCCTTCAACCCGGCCGCCGCCTACCGCTGGTTCCTGCGCGCGGCGCAACGCCGCCATGCCACCGCCGCGGCTTACGTCGGCGATCTCCTGCGCACCGGGCGCGGGGTGTCGCGCGACCACACCGCCGCTTTCGGCTGGACTGAACGCGCGGTGGCCTGGGGCAGCCATGCCGCGACGCACGATCTCGCCGACTGCCTGCGGTACGGCTGGGGCTGTCGGCGAGACCCGGAGCGGTTCTTCACCTTCAGCCGGCGGATACGCGCCGAGCACCCGGGCTGCGCCCAGATGCTCTGCAACCTCGGCATCGCCTACGCCAAAGGCTTCGGCGTCGCCGCCGATCCCGCCGTCGCCCGCATCTACCTGCATCAGGCCGCACAACAGCACAACAGCGAGGCCTGCGTCGTGCTGGGCCACCTGTACGAAGCCGACCCGGAGCACGCCGCGACCGCCATGCGTACCTATCGCCTCGGGCTCGGCGGCGACACCTGGGGCAACGCCTGCCATTACCGCTATGGCCGTTGCCACCTGCTGGGCCTCGGCGCCGAGCGCGACTACGCCGAGGCGTGGAAACACCTGCGCATCAGCGCCGGTCGCGGCCACGCGATGGCCAACGCCTACTGCGGCCTGATGCACCTGGACGGCCTCGGCCGCCGACCCGACCCCGAGCGCGCCGCCTACTGGATCCGTCGCGCCGAACGCAAAGGGTGCGCCTACGCCCATCACCTCCGCGCCCGCTTGCTCGCGGAGGTCGAAGGACGCCAGGACGAGCAGGTGCTCGCCCTGCACCGCCGCGCCTGGGAGGAAGGGCACCGCAGCGAAGCGGTCGCCGCCGCGATCAACCGCCTCAACCGCCTGCTCGGTCATCACACCGCCGAGCCGGTCGCCGTTCCCGCAGCGCCCGGCCCCCGCAACCGGACGCACAACCCGGAAGCGCTCCGCCAGGCCCGCGAAGCCGCCCGCGAAGCCGCCCGCGAAGCCGAACACGCCGGAACAACGGAAGCGGGCGAAAACAGCGGGGGCGCCGATGAGTTCTAGTGGTCTGCCCCTGAGTAGTTGCGTTCGCAGGTGCCGCGCGATCCCTGACGCCTCTATGCGCGATGCCGCCTCCGCCCCCCACGGCCTCTGTCGTCCGACCCGTTGACGACGATTCTTGCCGTGCGAAGGTGCTGCGCGAGCTCTGAGGGACCCGTCATCCCTGAGGGACCTGTCACCCACCGCAGGCAGGGCACGGCCGGCTGCCGGCCACCGCGGCGACTGCGAGCTGAGCACCCTCAGGCGCAGCGCACCCCCGCGCGCAGGTGATGGCGCGCCAGCAGCCGATGGTCGGCCAGCAGCTCAGCGCTCTGCGCGACGGCGGCGATGCGCCCGGCATCCATGATCGCGCAACGGTCGCAGAGCGCGGCCGCGAGCTCAAGGTCATGGGTCACGATCAACCGCGTCCCCGGCAGCTGTGCGAGGCGGGCGATCAGTTCCGCTCGTGCCGCGGGGTCGAGGAACGCGGTCGGCTCGTCGCAGATCAGGATCTGCGGGCGGGAGATCAGCACCGCGGCCAACGCCGCCAGCCGCTTCTCGCCGGCCGAGCAGTGACCGGGAAAGCGTCCGGCGAGTCCGGCGATGCCCAATTCGGCCAATAGCGCCTCGGCTTCGGCGCCGACCGTCTCCGGATCGCCGCCACGGCACAGCGGGCCGAAGCACACGTCCTCGCGCACCGTCGGCATGAACAGCTGGTCGTCCGGATCGACGAAGGTGAAGCCGATCGCCCGACGCAGCGCCGCAGGGCGGCGCCAGTCCACCGTTTCGCCGAACAGCCGCGCCGATCCCTGCGATGGTCGCAACAGGCCGGCGAGGGCCAGAACCAGCGAGGTCTTGCCGGCGCCATTGGCGCCGAGCAGCGCCGTGCACGAGCCCTCCGCCAGGCTCAGGTCAACGCCGCGCAGCGCCTCGGTGCCGTCGGCGTGGCGCAAGCGCAGGTCGGCTATCTCCAACGCCGGGCTCATGCCCCAGCTCCCAGGGCCGCGCTGCCGAGCCAATCGCTCAACGGCAGGAAGCGGGCCCCGACGCACCAGGCCAGGGCCACGAGCAGAAAGATGCCATCGACCAGCCGCAGCCGCGTGCCGGCGAGCACCGGGAACTCGCCGGCGAAGCCGCGCAGGAGCATGCTGTGGTGGATCCGCTGCGCGCGGTGCCAGGTGCGGATCAGCAGCGTGCCCAACAGCGCGCGCGCGGTACCGGGGCGCGGCAGTCGGCGGTCGGGGTCGCGCAGCGCGCGGGCGGCGAGCAGGCCGCGACCCTCCGCAATCAGTACGAACAGGTAGCGGTAGAGCAGGAACAGCTGGACCACCAACGCCCGCGGCAGGCCGAGCCGGCCAAGCGCGCGCATCAGGTGCGGCAACGGAGCGGTGGCGGCGAGGACCAATGCCACGCCCAACGCGCAGGCACCGCGCAGGATGATCGAGAGCGCCGAGAGCCAACCCGGGGCCACCCGCCAGGGGCCGAAGCGCAGCGGCGGCCCCTGGTCGAGCAGCGGGTTGAACAAGGCGATCAGCAGCACGAAGGGACCGGCGAGCAGGGCGAAGCGCAGGATCAGGCGCAGCGGCACCCGGCCGAGAATCAGCAGGCCCGCAGGCACCAGCAGCAGCGGCACCGGCCCGACCACGCTGTACTTGGGAAAGGAAGCCGCGGTGAGCACGCAGGCGAGCCCGGCGATCAACTTGACCCGCGGGTCGAGGCGGTGGACCGGGCTCTCGGCGTAGCCGTGGCGATCGAGGTCGTGGGCGAGGTCGACGATCGCCATCAGACGCCTCCGCCCCCGCAGGCCGCCACCGGGGCCGGCCGGACGCGCCGTCGCCGGCCGGACGCAGC
>JBEPXK010000414.1:0-4108 GCA_041641915.1 Planctomycetota bacterium | reverse complement strand
GTCGCGCTCTCGGCGACCACCACCTGGCCGTAGGCTTCCACGAAATCCACGTCCATGGCGTTGCTGTACAGCGACAGGCTTCGACGCTTGCCGCCGCCGACCGCTTCGACCAGCACGTTGCGGTTGGTCACCGCCGCCGGTAGCGGGAGCTGCATCGTGCCGTCGGCGGTGACGGGTTCGACGGTGCGACGGTGGTTCGGTGCGATCGGTGTGGCGGTGGTGCCGGAGGCCCCATCGCGGAAGGGATCGCGGGTGAACAGCAGTTCGACATCCATGAAGAAGAACCGCAGTTCGATCTGATCGATGTCTTGCCAGTCGAGGACGAGCTGCTCGCCGTTGCGGCGCAGGGCCAGCTGGGGTTCGCTCGCCGCCAGGGCGTCGTGGACCTGCGCGCGCTGGGTTGCGTCGATCACCGCGACGGCCTTGCCGGCGGCGGCGTCGAGGTGGGCGAGGACGGTGCGGAAGCGGTCGCGCCAGCGTGGGATCGGGTGTGCGGCGTGCGGTGTGGCCAGCCGGCGTGCGGCCGCGGTGTCGCCGCGCGCCATGGCGAGGTAGGTGGCGCAGTAGTCGTAGGGCAGCTTGCTGGTCACCGCGGCGCGTTCGAGGGTGGCGAAGCGCGATTGGGCGGCGGCGATGCGATCCTGGAGCAGCAGGTGGTAGACCACCGCGAGCTGGTCGTCGGCGTCGAGCGCCGGCTTGCGCGCGAGGATCTCGAGCAGGGCCGTGTACTGGGCGGCGAGCGCGTGGTTGGCGATGCGGGGTCGCGACCCGACCGGATGGCGCCGCGGGTTGATCAGCGGTTTGAATTCGCGGTGTTGGTACCAGTCGCGTTCGACGGGATCGATGGTCAGCAACGGGCTGTCGAGGTAGGGGCCGCAGCGGCGCAGGAAATCCTCGCGATGGGCGAGATACTGCGCCGCGCGATCGCTGTCGTGATGGACAAAGGCGAAGAGCCACAAGGCCGGCCGGTAGATCCGGCGGCGATCGAGCAGGTCGAGCAGGCGCTCGTAGAAGGCCGCGTCCTCCATCCGCCAGGCGATGGCGGCGAGGTCGATGGTGTGCAGGTTGACCCGATCGAGGAAGGCGAACACCGCGTCGGTTTCGCCGTGGCGGGCGATCCAGGCCCACGATCCGGTGTCGACCGTCGTCGGTTCGGCGAGGACGTGGTAGGTGAAGGGGTCGGACCAGGCGATCAGCTCGCCATCCTCGCTGGCGTGCGCGCCGGGCATGGTGTAGTCGCCGGGGCGGGGGAAGTAGAAGGCGAGCGCGAAGCATTCGGTGGCGTAGGGCTCGAGCAGGAGCTGCCGGTCGCCACGAGCGGCCGCATCGGCCAGCGGCATCGATCCGGCCGGCAGCAGGGCGAGCACGTCGAGGCGACGGCGACGCGAGCTTGCATTGGTCAACCGGACCTCGGTCGCGTAGGGGGTGTTGATGAGGAATTCATCGCGGATGAAATCATCCACCCGATCCCCCTGCTCATGACGATGGCGGGCGCCGAGCCGGTAGGCGTTCTGGGCCAGCAGCATCGGCTGGTGATCGGGCAGCTGCGCGATCACTTCGACCTCACGCGCGATCAGCAGCAACGGTCCGCCGGCGGTGATGCGCAGCTCGCCCTTGCCGCGGTCGATGGTGTGCGCGGGTGCGGTGAAGGGCAGATCGCTGAGCGCGAGCGCACTCAGCGCGGCGGTGAGCGATCCGTCCGCGAACAACGCTGCGGTCGAGAGGAAGGGGCGGGGACCGGCGTTCGCGAGATCCGCCCACAGCCGATGCGGCGGGAGCAGCGAGGCGTTCGCGCGCTCCGGCTCGACGCGGTAGTAGTTGCTTTCGACCAGGATGCGGGTCGGCCCGGGCCCGCGGTAGAACCGGCGCAGGTCGGCGCGGGCGGCGGCGTCCTCTGTCCGGCGCTGGCGTGCGGCGGCGGCTGGTTCCGCAGCCGTCGGCGGCGGAGCCGGCTCGATCCGGTCGATCTTCCGCTCGGGTTGCGGCGGGAGCATCTGGTTGGCGCCACCCCCGGCCAGCGCGCGTCGGCCATGCAGGGCGGTGGTGAAGACATGATCGAAGCGGGCCGGTGATTGCGGGTCGAGCTCGAGGCGTTCGGCGATCGCGCGCTCGATACCCGGTTGCAGCTCGGGCCGGGCCTGGGCCAGCAGCGCGCGTTCGAGGTGGTTGAGCCGGCCGAAGCGATAGGGGTCGCGGAAGGTACCGAGATCGCCATCGCGCAGGTAGCGGTCGACGAAGGTCGGCTGGTGCTTGTCGGCAAGATAGGGAGCGATCACCCGGGCGAAGAAGTCCGGATCGCGCCGGGCGAGGAACAGGTGCAGCTCGTGGCAGGCGTGGTCATCGTAGTGCGCCAGCTTGGCGTCATCCTCGAGTTCGTGCCATCGGGTGAGGAAACGGAACCGCTCGAGCCGTTGATCGTCGACCAGGGCGCGCAGGTGGTCGAACAGCGCCGGCAGCGAATCGATCAGGCTGAAGGCGCTGTGCTCGCTATCTGCCAGGCGCGCCTGTTCGCCAGCGGCGAGCGCGAGCAGGCGCCGGCGGGGTCGGAAGTGATCGGATGGGTGTTGATGCACCGTGCGCAGATCGCGCGGTTCGAGTGGGTTCTCGATGCCCGGCAAGGTGGTCTGGACGCAGCGGTGCTGGTCGACCGCGACCAGGCGCACCAGCCCGGCGGTGGCGAGACGGGGGTCGTCGAAGGTCACGCTGCCGTCGTCGCCTACCGTGAGGTTGGTGGCGACCAGGGCCGGTCGCGGCAGGAAGGCCAACAGCGGATCGCCAGCGGCAGCTCTGGACCGGGCGCGGCTACCGCCATAGCGTCCGATCACCGAGCGGGATCCACCGCCCGAGCGGTTGGCCATGAAGCCATCTGCACCGCTCGTGGCATCGCTGGCGCTCGCGGGTTCGGGCAATTGCCAGGGGTTGAGCAGCAGGCTCGGACGCTCGAGCATCACGCCCGGGAATTTCTCCGCCGCGCGGCGGGCGAGGATGTAGCGCAGGTCGCTGCCGAGATCGACGCTGTCGGCGTACGCGCCCGCGGCGACGGCGAACGTGCGGTGCCCCACCTCGGGCCGGGGGAGGGCGAGCCGGTGCGCAGCGCTGGAGCGGGGCCAGTAGCGCGTGGCCAGGACATGGACCCGGGTGCTCGTTCCCGCGCCGACGATCCGTGCCTGCAGGGTCGTGCCCGCCAGGCTCGCCGTGGTGATCTGCAGCGGGGTGGCCGGGGCGAGCTCGTAGGTGCCGTCGGCGGCGAGCACGCACTGCTCATCACGCTCACCGTCGCGGATCACCACCGCGCGGGTGGTGCCGGCACGGTGATCGTAGAATCGGTAATCGCCGGGAGCGAGCCCCTCGGCGATGAGGAACCCGGGTTCGCGGCGCAACGCGGCGAAGTGGTCGGCGAATACCGCATCGCCGCGCAGCTCGACGAAGCCGATGTGTTCGCGAGCGGGTGGGCGATTACCGGACCGGGGGATGCGCAGCGGGGTACCGGCGGCGAGATGGATCGGCCGCAGACCGTCGGGATCCTGGTTGGCGAGGGACCAGCTGTAGCTGCGCTCGTCGCCGTCGGGGAAGGTCACGCGGATGTGTTCGATATCGGCCAGTTCGCCGAGGTCGATACGCCCAGCGCTGTCGCTACGCAGGGCGATGGTGAGCGGCAGGCGCACCAGACGATGGGTGACGGCCACCTCCAGCGTCTGACCAGCCAGCGGTTCGCCGTTGTGCCCGCGGCAGCTGAGGCTGTAGCCGGCGGCGGTGCGGCGCAGGTGGGCCGCGGCGATGTGGTGGCTCTGCCGCAGCGTCGCGCGGGCGAAGCTGTGCTCGTCGTGCAATTCGATGCGTTCGCCGTCTGTGAGCCGGGTGAGCGAGGCGGAGAGCCGGCAGTGCAATTGCCGCAACTGTTCGGGCACGGTGATGCTCAGGGTCAGCTCACGGCCGGGGGCGGGTTCGATCCCGGTTTGAGCGAGCGTGGTCATGATTCCACCGGCGAGCTCGGCGGTGATGGTCAGCTGCGGCTGCTCGAGCAGTGAGAGATCGATCGGTTCGCCGTGGGTTGTGAGGCGTGGTCGTAGCAACACGGTGGCGGTGGCGCCGGGGAGCAGGGATTCGC
>JBEPXK010000413.1:0-4111 GCA_041641915.1 Planctomycetota bacterium | reverse complement strand
TCATCCGGAGTCCGGGTGGCAATTCCACAACCGCGGCATCTCCGGCCACCGGGTGACCGATCTCTACGCGCGCTGGCGCAAGGACTGCATCCACCTGCGTCCGGCGCTGGTCTCGGTCCTGGTCGGCGTCAACGACGTCTGGCACGGCCTGCGGAACGACGATGGCGTGGAACCGGAGCGTTTCGCGACCATCTACCGGCTGTTGCTCAGCTACACCCGCGAGTGTCTGCCGGCGGTGCGTTTCGTGCTCTGCGAGCCCTTCGCTCTGCCAGCCGGGGATGTCGACGCCACCTGGCCGGAGCTGGTCGCGCAGCGGCAGCAGATCGTCCGTGAGCTCGCAGCGGAGTTCGATGCGACGCTCGTGCCCTTCGGTGCCATGTTCGAACAGGCGCTCGAGCATGCACCGGCCGCGTTCTGGGCCGACGATGGCGTCCACCCCACGCCCGCGGGCCACGAGCTGATGGCCCGCACTTGGCTCGCGCATACCGCCGATCTGTTCGCCTGAGGCCCGCGTGGCGCCTTGCCCGCGCTGGGGGCACTGCTCCAATGGCGCGATGCGCTACCTCTCTTGCCTGCTGGTGATCTGCTGTTTCGGCGTGGCGGGGGGCGCAGCGGCTGAGCGGGTGTTCACCCCCGGCACCAGCGGGCGTGGCGAGTTGGTCTATCTCCATGGCGTTCCGGTGTTACGGCTGCGCGGCTCGCCGCAGGAGATGGGCGCGCAGCAGGGAGCGCTGATCGGTCCGCAATTGCGCGATCTCTACGCCGGCTATTTCGGCCCCTTCCTGCGCGATGGCCGCTTGCTGCGCGAAGCGGTGGCCGTCTCGCGGCTGACGCTCGCTGAGCACATACCGGAGGACTACCGCGCCGAGATCGAAGCGCTGGCTGCGGCCGCCGAGATGGATCCGGCGGTGGTCCTGGTGCTGCAAACCTTCCTCGATCTGAGCAAGCTGGTGCAGTGCAGCATGGTCTGTGCCCTGCCGCCGTTGAGCGATGAGCCCTTGATGGGGCGCAATCTCGATTTCCCCGGCTACGGCATTGCGGAGCGCTACAGCCTGGTGGTGGTGCGCCAACCCGACACCGGGCGCGCGACGGTGAGCGTGGGCTGGCCGGGCCTGTTGGGGATCCTCAGCGGCTACAACGAATCCGGCTTGTGTCTGACCATGGCCGAGGTCTACGCCGCGGCGACCGCGCTCGATGGCATGCCCTACGCGTTGCTCTATCGCCGGGTGCTCGAGCGCAGCGACGACGTCGCCGGGGCGATCGCGCTGCTCGAATCCCACCGCCGCACGGTGAGCAACAACATCGCGCTGATGGACCGCGCCGACGCGGCGGTGGTCGAGTCCGCCTCCTGGAGCCAGGTGGTGCGCCGGCCGCGTGACGGCGTGGTGTTCTGCGCCAATTACTTCACCGCCGCGCATTGGGCGCAGGAACCCCTGCGCGGCGACGACCGTCTGGAGCTGCTCGCCGAGCATTTCGCCCAGCGCGCGCCGGGGGCCGACGCCATGCGGGCGCCCGAGCTCGTCGCCCTGCTCGATGCGGTCGACCTGCCGCAGTTCAACCTCCAGGCGATGATCTTCGCCCCCCGTCGTCGCGCGCTGTCGCTGGCCATCGGTGCACCGCCCGCGGTCCAGGGCACGTTCGTCGACCTCGGCTGGGACGAGTTGCTCGGCGCGGCGCGATCGCGCCCGGTGCTCGAACTCGAGGAGGGTGGTCGATGAGCGAGCCAGAGTGGCGGGCGGCGGCCGAGGAGCGGATCCGTACCCATCGTATCGGCACGTGCCGGATCGAATTGCGGCGCGACGGTCGGCCACTGGCCCACGCGCAGGTCGCGGTGCGACAACAGGCCAACGCCGTCCTGTTCGGCAGTTGCGTCAGCGATCTGCTGGTGCGCGAGGGCGAGGACGCGCGGCGGTATCGTGATTTCGTCATCAATTCCTGCAACGCGGTGGTGTGCGAGAACGCGATGAAGTGGTACGCGACTGAAGCGGCGCCGGAGGCGATCGACTACGCCCCGGCCGAGGCGGTCTGCGCCTTCGCCGCCGCGCACGGACTGCGCGTGCGCGGCCATTGCCTGACCTGGTCCAAACGCAAGTTCGTCCAGGAATGGGTCGCGGCACTCGATCCGGCCGCCTTGCGCGCGGCGGTCGAGCGGCACGTGCGGCGCAGCGTCGCCCGTTTCGCCGGCAGCGTCTGTTGTTGGGACGGCAACAACGAGATGCTCGACGGGAGTTTCTACCGCGATCGCCTCGGTTCCGGCTATCCCGCCTGGCTCCACCGGCTGGTCGCGGAAACGGCGGCCGACACGCCGGTGTTCTGCAACGAGTACGGCGTGCTCGACGACGACGAGCGGCTGGCACGCTACTGCGAGCTGATCGCGGCGATCCGTGCGGCCGGCGCGCCGGTCGGTGGCATCGGCATCCAGGAGCACGCCTGCGAGCGTTTCGCCGCCGATGACCGCGCCGCTGCGGCCGACGCCGACCGGCCCGAGCGCCAGGGACGCGATCCGCTGATCCCGGCCGCGGTGTGGCGGCGCTTCGACCGCTGCGCGCAGACCGGGCTGCCGATCCACATCACCGAGGTCAGCTGCAAGACCGACGATCCGCAACGCCGCGCGCTGGCGCTCGATCAGTTCCTGCACACCGCCTACGCTCATCCCGCGGTCGCGGCCTTCATGCTCTGGGGCTTCTGGAGCCGTCGCCACTGGCTCGGGACACCGGCGGCGCTGTTCACCGACGACTGGACCCCGACCCCGGCCGGCGAGCTGTGGATGGAGCGGATCGGCCGGACCTGGCGCAGCAGCGCCGATCGCGACACCGATGCCGGTGGGCACATGGACTTCATCGGTCACTATGGTCGCTATACCTTGAGCGTGGACGGCGTCGCGACGCCGTTCACCCACGCACCGGGCGCTGGAACGCTGCAGCTCGCGGTGTAGCCCCGGTGCGACGTTGCGTCGCTGAGCGCGCTGCGACACTGCGCTCATGCAGGACATGCTTCACCTCGGTATCGCGTGGTATGCGGTCTTCGTCGGGTCCACGGTCTGCCATGAGGCGGCGCATGCCTTCGTCGCCTGGCGCTTCGGCGACGACACCGCCCATCAGCAGGGCCTGGTTACGCTCAACCCGATCCCCCACGTCCTGCGCGAACCGTTGGGTCTGCTGATCGTGCCGATCGTCGCCTTCGCGATGAACGGTTGGATGCTCGGCTGGGGCTCCTCGCCCTACGACCCCCACTGGGCTGCGCGTAGTCCACGGCGCAGCGCGCTGATGGCGCTCGCCGGCCCGGGCACCAACCTGTTGCTGCTGCTCATCGCTTTCGGCGCCCTGCGGCTGGGCCTGGCGACCGGCGCCTTCGTGCCGCCCGGCTCGCTGGGCTTCAGCCACCTGGTCGATGTGACGAGCGGCGGGATGGTCTGGCAGCTCGGGGTGACGCTGGTGAGCGTGCTGTTCTCGCTCAATCTGATCCTGTTCGTGTTCAACATGTTGCCGGTGCCGCCGCTCGATGGTAGCAATCTGATCATGCTGTTCCTGCCCCGGGAGCTGTCCAACCGCTACCAGCGGGCGATCGCCAGTGGGCAGTGGGCGCTGATGGGGCTGTTCATCGCCTGGGCCGTGGCCTGGCGGATCATCGAACCGATCTTCCAGCTGGCGGTGGCCGCGCTCCACCCCACGGTCCGCTATTTCTGATAGGGGGCGCTGCCCCCTCGCGCCTGTGCGCCCGGTCATGACCGATCGGCGAGCAGCGCGTTGATCGCGCGCGCGGCCTTACGGCCTTCGCCCATCGCCAGGATCACCGTGGCGGCGCCGATGACGATGTCGCCGGCGGCGTAGACGCGGTCGATCGAGGTCTTGCCGTGCTCGTCGACCACGATGCGGCCGCGGTCGTCGACCTCCAACCCGGGGGTGGTGCGGATCAGCAGCGGGTTGGAGCCCGAACCGACGGCCATCACCACCGTGTCCATCGGCAGGGTGAACTCCGAATCGTCGATCGCCTGGGGCCGGCGACGGCCGTCGCTGCCGGGTGCGCCGAGTTCATAGCGCAGGCATTCGACCGCCTGCACCCGGCCCTGGTCGTCGCCGATGATCCGCTTGACGTTCTGGAGGAAGCGGAA
>JBEPXK010000412.1:0-4126 GCA_041641915.1 Planctomycetota bacterium | reverse complement strand
GTCGCTGTCACAAGCAATCGAGGCACTACTCAGGTCCGAAGGGCCTGAGCAGTTACCCAACGTTTTCATATTGGAGATAGACGCCCACGGGCTCACCTCTGTTTGGTCTCTGGGCCGCTCTGCGGTCGGCGCCTGTGGAGGTTCAGCGGCGGCGCGGGGCGTCACGCGGGCGGCTCGAGCGCGGGCAGGCGGACGATGACGGTGGTGCCGGAGGGGTCGTCGCGGCGCACCGCGGTCTGTGATTCGACGCTGACATCGCCGCCGTAGGCATCGACGAATTTGCGTACCAGCGGCAGACCGAAGCCGGTGCCGGTCTCGCCGTCGGTGCCGGGGCGGCTGGTGGCGGCGGCGAGGATGAACAGCTCGCCGATCAGCGCTTCGGGGATGCCCACACCGTGGTCGATCACCCGCAGTTCCGCCTCGTCGTCGGTGCGTCTGGCGGTGATCTCCACCGTTGCGCCGTGACGGCTGAATTTGATCGCGTTGGTCAACAGGTTGGCGATCACCGAGGAGGTCAGTGAGGTGCGCTCGGCGCGCACCGCGATCCGCGCATCGACGGCGACGCGGATGTCGATGTGCTTGGCCCGCGCGCGGGGGCCGACCAGGACCAGGGCGTCGTTGATCGCCTCGCGCAGCACCACCAGGCCGAGTTGGAGCGAGTGCTCTTCGAGCCCGCGCAGCGAGCGGACCAGGTCGATGATCCGCCGCGCATGGGTGGTGGCGAGGTCGAGCACCGGCAGGAGGTCGTCGAGCTGGTCGTGATCGGCCTGCAGCAGTTCCAGCGCGCCGCTGAGGCTGGAGAGCGGATTGGCCAGATCGTGGCACAGGACGTGCAGCAGTTCGCGTTGGCGCGCGCTCTCCTCGCTCAGCTGTTCCTGCTTGGTCGCCAGGTCGCGGTTGCTCGCGGCGAGATCGGCGGTGCGGTGCTCGACCGTCTGTTCGAGCTGGCTGTTGAGCGCCGCGAGCCGGTCCTGGATCTCGCGACTGGAGCGGTGGAGCCGGTCGAGCCGTCGCGCCAGCGATACCGCCATCCCGAGCACGAGGATGAGCATGCCAACGAAATGCAGGCCGTGTGACAGGTCCAGGCCGAGGTGCTGGTTGGCGACCTCGATCAGGGCGGTGAGCGCGAACAGGCCCAGGGCCACGGCCATCAGCACGCTGTCGGGCTGGCGGCGGCGCAGTTCGCGGGCGACCAGGAACAGCGTTCCGCAGGCGAGCAGCACGATCACCGCGTCGTTGACCACCCGGTCGAAGCAGGCCCAGGTCCAGGAGGGAATCGCGAGCAGGACCGCGGCATGGAAGGCCGGATACCATAGCAGCCAGTCGGCGAGCCGCCGCAGTCGTTGCGACGGGTCGGTGACCATGCCATGGCACAGGAAGCGGAGGAAGAGCACCGGGGCGGTGGCGTAGAGCACGTGGCGGATGAATTCACGCAGGGTCAGCGGCAGCGGCAGGTCCATCGCCCACCACACGTCGAGCAGCGCGAGCAACCCCATGAGGACCGTGGCCAGGGCGAAGGAGCCGAGACCCGACAGGCGGCGGTTGGCCTGCCATAGCACCAACAGGAACAGGCCGATGCCGATCAGGATCCAGCCGATGGCCAGGATCGGCAGGGTGGCGTTCTGGGCGTAGCGCTGCAGCTGGGCGTAGGGGCCGATGGCCAGGATCTTGCCTTGCGGACCGTGGGAGGCCGGATCGATGTTGCGCACCCGCAGCGCCACGACCACTTCGCCGCCCGGTTGCAGGGCATCGCCCGGCACCGGATAGATCCGGGGACGGCGATAGGGGGCCAGGCCGTCACCGGCGACCTGGCCGGTCGCACCGATGCGTCGGCCGTCGATCCACGCGCTGTCTGCCGCCTGGACCGGTCCGAGATAGAGCCCCAACGGCGCATCGGGCAGCCGTTCCGGTACGCTGAGACGATGGCGGTACCAGCGTCGCAGGCCGGTGCGTTGGGGTTCGGGCTCCACCGGCCCGGGCAGGCTGATGCGGCGCCAATCGGCGTCGGCGCCGGGCGGCTGCTGGTAGTCGTCGTGATCCTCGCAGATCTCCCACGATCCGTGCAGGGTGACCAGCTCGCCGGTCGGCGGGAGCTGCGCGCTGAGCACGAGCCACAGGCCCACCGCCAGCACCACCACCGGGACGGGCAACAGGACCAGCAGCCAACGGGGGCGGCGGGGTTCGTCGGGCAAGGACATGGCTGGAGACATGTTCGTCGCTTCCATCAGAGGGAACCCTCCCTCTTCGCGTCTTCGGCGCGCGGACGGGACTCGTGGCCTGCGGCCGCGTTTTCGCTGGGCCTGCGGCCCATTGCCTACGAAAACCGTCCCTCCGTCGACCGGTCGCCCGACGGTCGACAGGGGCTATCTCATCGGTAAGGGGAGATCATGGTAGCCGCCATGCGCGAAGCTCCAAGTGCCTCCAGTGCAGTACCATCCCCCAGCCGGGCAGGCGCCTTCAGCCCTCGCGGAAATACTCCTGGATCGCGCGCATGATCGCGCTGCCGACCGGCGGGCAGCCGGAGACGAACACGCCGCGTTCGCGGTGGCGCGCGGTGCAGTTGCCCACGCACAGCGTGCCCGCGGGTACCGAATCGTGCCCCTTGCCGATGGCGATGGAAACCGTGCTCTGCTCGGGGAAATAGTCGAACAGCTGATCGCCGTAGCGCTTGAGCAAGAGCATCAGCGTCGACTGGCAGGCGCTGCAGGAGCGGCAGTCGAGGATCTCGATGTTCTCGAACTCGATCGAGGGGTTGGCCGGCGAGGTGGCGAAGGGCGTGATCAGCTCGCGCCAGGATGCGGGGTGCACATCGATGGCCTCGAGGTCGATGCAGCCCAGGCCGTCGGCGGCGCCGAGACGGAGATGCGGGATGTCAGCGGGATCCAGGCCCATCAGCGCGCAGGCGACGGCATCGGCGGCGTAGGGATCGGCGCCGGCGAGCACGGTGTCGCAGCGCTTGGGCGCGCCCGCGCTCGGGCCGAGCCCCTCCATGCCCACGGTGCCGTCGATCAGCGCGAAATGCGGGCGCAGGATGTGGGCCATGTCGTTGATCGCGAGGTCGAGCGGCTTGTCGTTCAGCCCGCTGACCGGGTCGAGCATGTGCAGCGAGACCTTGCTGCGCCGCCAGAGGCAGCCCTTCATGTTCTTGATCGCCAGGGTCACGCCGGTGTGCATGTGGGTCTTCATCACCGGGATCGAGACGACCAGATCGTGATCGGCGATGTCGGCGCAGACGCGGAAGGCGCGCATGGCCACCCCGGCGGGGTGCTCGCGCTCGATGCAGGGGCGCTGGTCCATGTCGATCAGCGGGCAGTCGCGCTCGGTGGCGACCGCGGCGATGCCGCTGCGCTGCAGGGCATCCATGGTATCCACGCCGACGATCGGACTCTCGCCGACGCTGACGATCGCGCCAGCGGCGGTGAAGGCGTCGATGGCGGCGGCGACGACCCGCGGATCGGTGGTGACCCCATCGCCGGGGGACGCGGCGCGACCGACGTTGGGCTTGAGCAGGACCCGACGCCCGGCCGCGGCGCCGAGTTCGAAGCGGTCGAGCACTGCGCGGGCGTTGGCGTAGGGGTCCGGGCCGCGCGCGACAGCGACCTGCGGTGGCGCGTCGCGGGTGGCGAAGGGGTTGGCGGCCGGGTCGTCCATGGGCCCATGAGTGTGGATGCGCCCCCACCGACGCAAGTGCAGCGCTCGCCGGTCAGGAGGGAGGGCCGCTCCGGCGCAGCGCGCGGCGCAGGCGGTCCATCTCGTCGAGCAGATCGAGCACCACCCCGATTCCGGCCAGATTGACGCCGAGGTCGTGCTGCAGCCGCGCCGCGCAGCGGATCCGGCTCAGGGTGCGCAGACGGAAGCGCCAGTCGGAGCGCGAGCGGCCTTCGGGCTCCACGATGCCGTAATGGACCAGCTCGACCATCCAGTCTTCCTCGACGTGGATGATGCGGCAGACCTCGTGCAGATCGAGCGCCCGGTTCTCGTCCCAGTACTCGCCGCCGTTCTCGCCGCCGTTCTCGCCGCCGTTCATCGTCGTCCCTTCCAGCGTGCGCGGGGGTCGAACCCGCTCGCCGCAGCCAACGCCTGCCAGTGCTCCTGGCTCTCGGCGTCGGGGGCCGGTGGCATGGCG
>JBEPXK010000411.1:0-4128 GCA_041641915.1 Planctomycetota bacterium | reverse complement strand
GGGCAGCGCCCCCTCTGATAGAAGCCTCAGAGGTGCACGGTCTGCGGTTGCGCCGCGGAAAGCTGCGGTCGCCTGGGGCGGTCCGGGGGAGGCCGGCGCAGCGGTGGCGCGTCGCTCAGGGCCAGTCGGCGTCGACCGGATGCGGGCGGCTGGGGTCGGGCAGTAGCGAGCGGCCGTTGAGTTCGACCGCGCGGGTGGCGAGTTCGCCGTCGAGGTGCCAGAAGGCTGCGCTGCGTTTGCCGGTGTAGCTTTCGTAGGGAGCGGGTTGGTGTTGCGGGTCCTTGAGATCGGCATCGCTGAGCCAACCGTCGGCGGCGGTGAGCTTGCGGCAGGTGACCGGCGTGGAGGGATCCTCTGGCAGGGGCGGGATCCGCGCGGCGGCGGCTTTGTGGATGAAGCGGGCGCAGTAGCGGGTGCAGTCCTCGTTCCAGCTGGTGTGGTGGCCGCCGGCGTCGTAGAGCAGGCTCATGAGGTTGTCGGGGTCCTGGCGGCGGCGGCGCAGGAGTTGTTCGCGGATCATGATCCACTGGGTCTGATTCTGATAGACCGGCCGGATGCCGCCCGTGCCGCCGCCTTCGGGCCCGTATTGCTCGAGTTCGCCGTTGATCGCCAGGAAGGGTACGCCGGCGAGGCTGGTGTTCTCGGGGCGAAGGTGCTGGTGCATGTTGCCACTTTTGATGTGGATCACGCCGATGGTGCGTTCGGGGGCCCAGTAGGCGACGTTGCGGGCGAAGATGCCGCCGGTGGAGTGGCCGACGGTGAGCAGCGGGGCGGTGACCAGTTCGGGGTGGCCGGCGCGGTCGGCGAGCTGGGTGAGGTAGCCGCGCATGCGCTCAGGCGCGTCGTCGCGGGTGAAGGTGCTGTCGAACTGGCGGATGACGGCCAGGCCGTTGCGCGCGGCGGCGTAGCGGATGCGGCGGCTTTCGGCCAGCTTGGCGCCGATGACGATGTGATCGCAGAGCACGATGCCGCGCAGGCGGGGGGTATCCGGCGGCAGCCACAGCGACACGGTGCCGGGCTTGCGTGGCTTGCCGTTCTTTTTCGGCGGACGGGGCAGTTCGAGTTCGTGGTGCCAGCGTGGCCCGTCGCCGAGCACGGCGGTGTAGAGGGCTTCGATCTGCCGATCGATTTCATCCCGTTGCGTGCTGAGCGTGTCGCGTTGGTGTGCGACGGTAGCGGCGTCGGCTGCGGCGAAGCCGGCCTGCGGCAGGATCTCGGCAAGCGTGCGTTCGGCCTGGCGCACGCGCTTGGCGGCATCCTTCAGGCCGGGGATCTGCTTCATGGCCGGGCGTTCCTCGTCGAGGATCACCTGCCACAGCGCCTGGTTGAGCGGTTCGACCTCCGGGTTGTGACGCCATTGGTCGTAGGTGGTGTCGATGGCCGCCTGCACGCGGTCGCGCTCGCCGCGCAGGCGTGCGAGACGGGTCATCGCTTCGAGGTCGAGCTCTTCGAGCTCTGGTATGGCCGCGATCTGATCCGCCAGTTCCCGTGAGCGTTGCTGCAGGCGCTGCCAGGTGGGCGTGTCTGCCAGCAGGGCGGCGGTCTTCTCGTCGCGCGCGGCCCGGGCGGCTTTGCGGCGTTCGCGGATCGCCGCGAGGTCGCTTTCGGCTTCGAGCTCGGCCCGCGCGGCGCGCGCCGCGGAGAGCTCGGCGCGCGCGGCATCGAGATCGGGATCGGCGCCGGCTTTGCGGCGTTCGCCGAAGAGCGTGGCCACAGCCTCGAGCTCGCGGATTTCCTCAGCGATCGCAGCGCGTTCGCGTTCGAGCTCGTGCAGCCGGCCTTGGGCGGGGGCATCGGCGGCGTTGGCCCGGATGGCGGTGAGCAGCACCAGGCAGAGCGCAAGTGGGCGGGAGCTCAGCGGACAGGTACGGATCATGGGCGGCCTCGGGTGGGATGAGGATGTGCTGGGCGCGCAGCGCGGTCTGGATGGCCGGCGCCCTGGCAGGTGTTACCGCCGGTCGGGAGTGGCGTTGGTCGGCGGTGGGGCATCGGGGTCGGGAGCGACGCGCGGTCCACGGCGCGGCTCGGCCGCGGGGATCGCGATGCCAGCTGCGACCAGGGCGCGGACGCTGCGGTCCATCGGATGGTCCGACGGGCGGCTCAGGTGCCAGTTGAAGTGGGGTGCGGCCCCCGATTCGCGCACCAGTTCGCGGGCCGCGGCGAGCTGGCCGCTGCGCGCGAGGCCCACGGCTTCGAGCACGAGGAACTCGAGGTTGTCGGGGCTGCGGCGGCGTCCGCTGCGCGCGTAGCGGAGCAATTCGGCGTCGCGTCGGCCCAGCATCGCGGCGTAGGAGAGCGCCAGGCGTGGCCAGATGCTGTCGGCGGCGGCGCCGAGAGCGATCAGGGCGTGGTCGCGCGCCGCTTCGCTCCGGCCGGCGTTGAAGGCGAGGCGGCTGGCGACCAGGCGGGGCCAGAAGGCCGCGGGCTGCTTCGCGATGCGCGCCGTGGCGTAGGCGGCGAGGGCGGGGACGGGGCGGTGGCCCTGGAGCAGGATGTCGCCGCAGATCGGGTTCTCGAGCGCGCGCGCAAGCAGATCGTCGGCCGTTTCGGCGAGTTCGAGTTGGTGGGTGCCGACCCGTGAGCTGGCGTAGATCCGCGCCAGCGCGGCGTAGGCGTGGTCGTCGATCCCGGCGGCGATGATCTGCGGAATGACCGCGGCCAGGCGCGGCGCCAGCGGGGAGTCGGCGAGCAGCGCGGCGCGCTGGAGTTGGATCATCGCCGCCGCGATCCGGCTCGCCAGCGGGTGGGCGCGCAGGGTTCGGGCGTCGGCCTGCACGCTGTCGCGCCGCAGCACGAAGCCGAGCTCGCGCAGCAGGTCGAGCCGGTTGTGGGTCTCGTGGGCCCAGGGGCCCGTGCGGCGATAGCGTTGTGCGAGGCGCTCGAGCCCGGCGCGTTGGGCGTCGAGCCGTTGACGGCGGGCGATGGTGGTCTCGGCGGCGGCGATGCCGCGCTGCGCGGCGGCGACGACCTGGGGGTCGGCGACCGCGGCGAGCCGGCGTAACTGCTGGTGTGCGAGGTGGACCGCCTGGAGGTCATCGAGCATCAGGTCGTTGAGCAGGCCGCGGACGGCGGCGTTGCCGGCCAGACGGCGCTGGTGCTCGGCGTAGAGCGCCCAGCCGCCGGCGAGAAGCGCGAGCAGGCCTGCCGCGAGCCCCAGGGCGATCAGTCGACCGTGGCGACGCGACCAATGCCAGGCGCGCAGCAGCGGGCCGGGGTTCTGGGCCAGGGTCGCGCCGTGTTCGAGCCAGCGGCGCAGCTCATCGGCGACCGCGCTGGCCCCGGCATAGCGGTCTGCCGGATCCGGCTCAAGGCAACGATCCGCGACTGCGCGTAGCCCGGCAGGCATGGTGTTGTCGGGTGCGACCGTGGGCAGCGCGTCGGTGAAGCAGAAACGCAGCAGCGCGCCGAGCCCCCAAACATCCATGCGCGGATCGGCTGGCGCCGCCCGGTCCTGTTCGGGCGCGCTCCAGCCGGGGGTGCCGACCGCGCTGCCGGTGTCGGCGCCGCTGGGCGCCGCCAGCCCCCAATCGATCACCGTCACCGCGCCGTAGCGGCCGACGATGACGTTCTCGGGCTTGAGGTCGCGATGGACCACTCCCTGGCCGTGGGCGTAGGCGATGGCATCGGCGATGCGCAACACCAGCTCGACGCGCCGGGCGATGGTGGCGCGCGGGCTGCCGATACTGGCGAGGTGGGTATCCAACGGTTCGCCCTCGAGCAGCTTCATGACGAAGGCGGGGGCGCCATGCGCGTCGACCCCGACGTCGTGTACCGGTACGATGCCCGGGTGCTCGAGCCCTGCGGTCAGCGCCGCCTCGCGTGCGAATACCTGCTGCAGCCGGGCGTGGCTGGCCACAGCTTCATCTGGGCGCCGGTTGCGGCAGCGCTTGAGCGCGACCGTGCGTTCGAGCAGCGTGTCGTCGAGGCGTTGCACCAGCCCCATGCCGCCGGCGCCGAGCGCTGCGCCGGCGCGATAGCGCGCGGCGGTGGCCTGCGGGGTGAATGCCGCCGTTGGCGCGGGAGCGGCGGCGGCGAAGCCGGGCTCGGCGTGGGGGGCTTGCGCGAACAGGGCCTCTTGCGCCGCGGGTTCGAGCCCGTCGATCCATGCCGCGACCGCCTCGGCCGCGG
>JBEPXK010000410.1:0-4131 GCA_041641915.1 Planctomycetota bacterium | reverse complement strand
GCCCTGCAAAGAGCCAGCCCGGGCTTGCTCAAAGCGCTGCACCGCCAAGCTCCCGGCGATGGCCACAGCGCTGATCCTCGCCAGCACCTCCCCCTACCGCCGCGCGTTGCTCGATCGTCTCGGCCTGGCCTTCACCGCCATCGCCCCGACCTGTGATGAAGAGGCGCTCAAATCGCGCTGGTCGCGGCCACGCGAACTCGCCGAGGGCCTGGCGGATGCGAAGGCGCGCTGCATCGCCAGCACACATCCGGATGCGACGGTGATCGGCTCGGATCAGGTGGCCTGCTGCGATGAGCAGATACTCAGCAAGCCGGGCAACCGCCACCGCGCGGCCGCACAACTCGCCATGCTCGCGGGGCGCAGCCACCAGCTGATCACCGCGGTGCGCGTGATCGCCGGCGGACAGACGCTGAGCCATACCGATATCACCGTTCTGCACATGCGCCATCTCGACCAGGCGACCATCGAGCGGTATGTGACGGCCGACGATCCGGTCGATTGCGCCGGCGCCTACAAGCTCGAGCAGCGCGGCATCGCCCTGTTCGAACGCATCGAGAGCGCGGACCACTCGGCGATCACCGGTCTGCCGCTGATCGCGCTCTGCACCATCCTGCGCCAGGTCGGCTACGCCGTCCCCTGACCCCGCCGCTCAGGCCGGCGGCGTAAGCGCCAGCGCCGCCACCATCGCAAGCGTTCGGTCATAGTCGCGCTGGACCATCAGCTGCGCTCGCTCGCCAGGGGCAAGCGCCCCGCAGGCGTCGAAGTAGCGCAGGAACTGTTTGAGTCGGCCGCACACCGCATGGGCGGAGCTCTCGGCCCGGCGTGCCTCGATGAAGTCGACCAGCCAGGGCAGGGCGGCACGGCCCCTCGCGGCGGACAGGCCGCAGACCCGGGCGCAGAGCCAGGGATCGGCCAGGGCCCCGCGGGCGATCATCACCCCGGCGCAACCGGTCTGCGCGACCATGCGCAGCGCATCTTCGCACCGCCATACCGAGCCGTTGCCGATCACCGGCAGCCGTTCGCCGATCTGCGCGACGGCTGTGGCGATCGCCTCCCACCGCGCCTCGCTCTGATAGCCCTGCTCAGGATGGCGGGCGTGGACGGTGACCGCGGCTACGCCCGCCGCGGCGAGTGCGGCGAGCAGCTCGTGATAGCGACCCGGATCGCGGGGCGGGCGCAGTTTCACGCTCACCGGCAGGGGCCCGGCGGCGAGCGCGCAGCGCACGATGCGCTCCAGTCGCGGCGGATCGATCAGCAAAGCCGCTCCGCCGCCACCGCCGGTGACCTTGGGTGAGGGGCAGCCGCAGTTGAGATCGATCCAGTCGGCGCCCGCTGCTGCCGCCGCGGCGATGGTCGCCGCGAGATACGGCGTATCCGCGGTGAGGATCTGCAACGCGGTCGGTACCGAGTGCGGACCCGGTCCAAGCCGGCGCCGCAGCGCGCCGGGGCCATGGGGATGCGCGCTGATGCGGGCGTAGTCGGTCATCGCGCCGCCGAGCCCACCGTGCGCGGCGAGCGCGGTGCGCAACGGTGCATCGCTCACCCCCTGCATCGGGGCCAGCAGCAACCGCGTCGGCAGGACCACCGGTCGGCCGGATCCAGCAAGCACCAGGGGGCGATCGAGGCCGGCGGTCATGCGCCGCAGAGTGCGCGCGCGGCCCGCGGCGCAAGCCATGCTACGGACCCGGCGTTGATCGCCTCAAGCCACGCTCATCATGCGGGCATGAATCCGACCCTGCGCAGCATCATGCAGCGCCGCAGCATCCGCCGTTTCACCGCCGAACCGATCACCGACGAGCAGGTTCACGACCTGCTCGAAGCGGCTATGGCCGCACCCTCGGCCGTCGCCTGCGATCCCTGGCATTTCGTGACCGTGCGCGATGGCGGTACCCGGGAACAGATCGCCGCGGTGCTGCCCAACGGCAAGCTGCTCGCCGACGCAGCCCTCGGCATCGTCGTCTGCGGCGATCTCGACACCGCCCACGGCGGCGAGCTGAGCTACCTGTTGCAGGACTGCAGCGCGGCGATCGAAAACCTGTTGCTGGCCGCGGCCCTGCTCGGCCTCGGCGCCTGCTGGTTGGGCATCCACCCGCGCCAGGAACGCATCGACCACATCCGTCCCCTGCTCGGCCTGCCCGATCGGGTGCTGCCGGTCTCCGCCGTGGCCCTGGGCCACCCGGCCGAGGACAAGCACGCCCGGACCCGCTTCAGACCGGAGAAGGTCCACGCTGAGCACTGGTGAGTGCTTTTTTTGACAGAGGGGGCGCTGCCCCCTCGCGCGCTCACGCGCGTCCCAGCTGCGCTTGCTCCTCGCTTCGCTGCGGGGCTGCGCTTGCGCTGCGTCGGCCCGGTGGCCCCACCGGGGCCACCTATCGCTGCGCGATGCCGCCTCCGCCCCCCACGGCCTCGGTCGGGGTTCGCGGCCTCTGGCCGCGTTTTCGCCGGGCCTGCGGCCCATTTTCGGCGAAAACCACCCCTCGGTCGGCCGGTCGCCCAGCCAAGCCTGGCTGGGCTCCACTCACTCGGGGTCCGAGGTCTGGGGCTTTGAGAGACCCGTCACCGGTTATCAGAGGGGGCGCTGCCCCCCTCGCGCGCTCACGCGCGTCCCAGCTGCGCTTGCTCCTCGCTTCGCTGCGGGGCTGCGCTTGCGCTGCGTCGGCCCGGTGGCCCCACCGGGGCCTCCTATCGCTGCGCGATGCCGCCTCCGCCCCCCACGGCCTCGGTCGGCCGACCCGTGTTGCAACGGTTCTTGCTGTGCCGAAGGTACAACGCGAGCTTTGAGGGACCGGTCGCTGGTGAAGCGCCGGCCGTCACCAACCTCTGCACGAGAGAACCCGCTATGCATTACCGCCCCTTCGGCACCACCGGCGAGAAGATCAGCGCGCTGGGCTTCGGCGCCATGCGCCTGCCGCAGCGCCGTACCGACGCCGGTGAGGAGCTCGACGAAGATCAGGCCGTCGCCATGATCCACCGTGCGCTCGAACTCGGCGTCAACTATCTCGACACCGCCTACATGTACTGCGGCGGCCAGAGCGAACGCGTGGTCGGCCGCGCCATCGCCGATCGCCGCGACCGGGTGCTGCTGTCGACCAAGCTGCCGCTGATGCGGGTGGAATCGCGCGCCGACTTCCGCCGCCTGCTCGACGAACAGCTGGACAAGCTGGGCACGGAGCACATCGACTTCTATCATTTCCACGGCCTCGATGCGAAGAAGTGGCAGGAGAAGGTACTGGCCTTCGACCTGCTCGACGAGATGGAGCGAGCCAAGGCGGATGGTTTGATCCGCTTCGCCTCGTTCTCGTTCCACGACGAACCGGCGGTGATGCGCACCCTCATCGACTCGGGCGCCTTCGCTTCGGTGCTGTGCCAGTACAACTTCCTCGACCGCGCCAACGCCGAGAGCATGACCTACGCCCACGAGCAGGGGCTCGGAGTGGTGGTCATGGGCCCGGTCGGCGGCGGGCGGCTGGGCCATCCGCTCGAGTACCTCCAGGAAGCGGTCGGCAAGCCGACCAGCACGCCGGAGCTGGCGCTGCGCTTCGTCCTCGCCAACCCGGCGGTCGACTGCGCCCTCTCGGGCATGAGCAGCATGCGCCACGTCGAGGAGAACGCCGCGGTCGCCGCCGACGCCGGCCCGCTTTCGCAAGCGGAAGACGCCGCCATCGCCGCCGCCATCGAGGAGCGCAAGCGTCTGGCCGATCTCTACTGCACCGGCTGCGCCTACTGCATGCCCTGCCCACACGAGGTGAACATCCCCCTGTGTTTCGAGTGCATGATCGACCACTCGGTCTACGGCTTCACCGATCGCGCGGTCGAACGCTACCGCGCGATCGGCGACAAGTGGCTGCCCGGCAAGCGCGCCGACGCCTGCACCGGCTGCGGTGCCTGCGAGGCCCTGTGCCCCCAGCACATCCCCATCCGCAAGCAGCTCGCCGCGGTCACGCGGACCTTCGCCCCGCTGCTCTGAGGCTTCCTTCAGAGGGGGCGCTGCCCCCTCGCGCCTGCGGCGCACCCCAGCTGCGCTTGCTCCTCGCTTCGCTGCGGGGCTGCGCTTGCGCTGCGTCGGCCCGGTGGCCCCACCGGGGCCACCTATCGCTGCGCGATGCCGCCTCCGCCCCCCACGGCCTCGGT
>JBEPXK010000409.1:0-4133 GCA_041641915.1 Planctomycetota bacterium | reverse complement strand
AAGCTGTCGAGCCATCCGATCTTCTGCAGGATGAGGAAGTTGGGGATGCTGACCACGATCCCGGGAATCATCAGCGTCGCGAGATAAGCGAAGAAGACCTTGTCACGACCCGGCCATTCCAGCCGCGCGAAAGCGAAGGCGGCGAGACTCGAGGTGGTCAGCTGCAGCAACACCACGCAGACCGAGATGAACAGGCTGTTCCACGCGTAGAGCGACATCTTGATGTCGGGGTCCATCAACACGCTGCGGTAGTTCGACCACATCAAGCGGAGGTGCTGATCGGTCTCGACCTCGCGCCCGAGCACGCGGCGCGGCCCCGGGGCGTCGCCGACGTAGGCCATCAGCTCGGTCTTGGCGTTGACCATCAGCGGATCGTCGGCGCTCTTGTAGACCGGGAACGGCGCCTCGAAGCGGATCGGCAGCCCGGCGTCGGTGACCACCTTGGCCGCCATCCGCGCGTTGCGCACCGGCGAGGGCTGCTCGAGATCGGTGGCCCAGGTCAGATCCTTGTACTGATAGTAGCCGACGGTGCCGGCGCCGAGATTGGGGTTCTGCACCGGCGTGCCGGCGACCACCAGGGGTTCGGCCTTGCCGGCCTTGTCGTCCCAGGCATCGCGCATCTGTGCGGTGAGCATCAGCGGCACCAGGCCATTCCAGCGCTGCGCGACCATCGCCTCCCAGTTGCCGGCGTAGCGCTGGAAATACTGCAACGCCGCTTCGCGGTTGGCCGCGTCGCGCTCGTCGCCGAAGAAATCCGGCGGCACCAGCACCGGCTCCTTCCACTTGTCGTACTTGCGCGGATCGCGAAAGCGGGTGAACGGGCCACCCCAGCCGATGTCGCGGATGTGCACCGGCAGGCCCTCGTCGTCGCTGAGCGAGGCCCCCTCCTTGGTCTCGGCCACGTCGCCCTTGCCGCCGTGCAGCTTGGGGTTGCCCACCCGTACCTGGACCGGCTCGCCGCGCTGGTAGACGAACTCCTCGATGATCTCGCCGTCCTTGTCGCGCAACGGCTGGCCATCCTCGCCGAGCACCGGCCGGGTCATGTTCTGACCGTACTCGTTCTGCTTGATCGAGGCGTGGTACAGCGTCTGCCCCGCGCGGGTCTTGAGCACGGTGCCGTCTTCGCCGAGCGTGGTCGCGCGAGGGATCACGTGCCGCTGGAAGACCTCGTTCTCGCTCTTGAGCGAAGTGGTGACCATCCACAGGAACGGCAGGACCATGGTCACACCGAGGGCGATGAGGAAGACGTGGGTGATCAGCGCCCGCCGTCGGGACATCTCTCTGCGCGCCATCTCAGTACCCCTTGGCCTTGCTGCCGAAGCGCCAGTTGAGCAGCGTCACGCCCATGACCAGCAGGAACAGGATCAACGAGATCGCCGCCGCGTAACCGAAGCGGTAGTCGAAGAAGGCCGAGGTGAAGATGTGGTAGCCGACGGTGGTGGTCGACTCCTCGGGTCCGCCCTCGGTCATCATGTAGGCCATCTCGAAGCCGCCCTGCAATCCACGGATCACCCCCATCACGAAGATGAAGAAGGTGGTCGGCGCGATCATCGGCCAGGTGATGTCCTTGAACTGCTGCCAGCGGTTGGCGCCGTCGATCTCCGCTGCTTCGTAGAGCTCGGTCGGCACCCCGGCCAGGGCCGCGAGGTAGAGGATCATGTTCGCGCCGCCCATGAAGGTCCAGACGTTCATGAACACCAGCGCCGGCTTGGCGGTGTAAAACTCGTTATCGCCAGCCAAGACCTTGTAGCTCGCCCCGGGAGCCCCGAACCAGAAGACCACCGCCGCGACCAGCGCGAGGAAGCCGAGGCCGGAGAGCAGCCAGGCGCGCTGCGACAACTGACCGCGCAGCCACCACCACAGCCCGACGAGGATCGCGCTCGCCGCGGCCATCACCAGGCCGAGCCACCAGACGTGGAACCACGCCACCATCCACAATACCAGCGCCAACGCGCCGATACCGAGGCCGACGCGCCGGTCGACCTTTTTCATCAGCGAACGCCACAAGGCGAACAGCAACAGGAACACCACCAGCATCACCGGTATGGAGGGGTACTTCCAGGAATCCTGCAGCCAGTCGGGCATCTGCCGCATCGTCAGCGGGTCAGAACCGGACAGGAGGCGGAAGAAGTTGACCACCGGCAGCAACAGCGAGTTGATCAGGCCGAATTCGCGGTTGTACATCACCTTCCACAGCAGGAACAAGGCCACGCCGTTGGTGATCGAAGGCAGGTAATACACGGTGCGATAGCCGATGACCCCGCGTAGACGCTGCGAGAGCATCACCGCGAGGAACAGGGAGCCGGCCATCGACAGGGGCAGACCGATCATGAACACTGCGGTGTTCAGCAGATAATACCAGAAACCCGGGTTGGTCAGGATCTCGTTGAAATTGGCCAGACCGACGAACTCGGACTTGGTGAACGGATCCCACTTGAAGAAGGCGAGGCAGAAGGTGAACAGCACCGGTCCGAGTGTGAACACGGTGAAGATCAGCACGTTGGGGGCAAAGAAGGCGCTGGCCTTGAGCACCTGCGGCCACTTCCGCTTGCGGTTGAGCTCGATGTCAGCCACCGGCCGCCTCCTTCATCCTGGTCCGCTTGGCGGAGTAGCCCATCAGCGTGAAAAAGACGACGAAGAAGCCGAAGAACAGCAGCATCCCCAGATTGGGCAGATAATCCACCTCCACCGTCTTGGCGTTGACGCCGGCCTCATAAGCGCTGCGCAGGTCAGAGATATGCTCTTCGGCCAGGGCAGCGCCGACCGCGCTGTTCGAGCTCTCCACCGCGTTCTTGCCGTCGAACCAGCGCTCGAAGCCCTCATAGGCGATCGGTTGCCCGGATTCGAGCTTCGCGTACTCGGTCTTGTTGAAGTAGGTGAACAGGTTCTTGTCCGCGCTCTGCTTGTCGGTGCGATGGTTGTTGAACGGCCAGCGCTCCTTGGGATAGAGCGCCTCGAGCGCTCCGAGTTCCTGGTTCGGCGGGCGGTTGCGCACCTCTTCGGGGAAGTTGGGATCGGGCTTGGCGAGGTACTCACGCGCGACCTTCACGTCGGCACCCAGGCCGTCCTCGACCATCAGGATCTTGTTGAAGTCCTGATTGGTCAGCAGGAATTCGAGGAATTTGAAGGCCTTGGGCCGCAACTCTTCGGGGGTGGACGACGACATGAAGCTGATGCGCCCACTCAGGTGCGCACCGTAACCGCGCAGCGGCTCGATGGCCAGCTCGCGGACCTCCTCCGGACTGCGACCTGCCGTGCGGGCGGCTTCGATCCGCGCGCGGTAGGCCGTCTCGCCCCAGGGGCCGTCGCGCTCGGCCGGCGCGAGCTCGCGATCCTGCCAGTCTTTCCACACCGTGTAGGGCACCCAGCGTGGGATGCGCAGCAGGCGCCATTCGAAGCCGCATTCGGAGCGGACCTGACCGACGAACCAGCGACCGGTGATGAACATGCCCTGGTTGCCGGCCTTGAAGGCGTTGCCCCACCCGCCGGAGAAGCCGCCGCCAGCGTTGGCCATCTGTTCCGAGTCGCTCTTCGACGGCACCGCTTCGATCGCATGGGTCAGATCGTAATTATACTGCAGCGCCTGCTGCAGCGCGTGGCGGTTGGGGTAGAGCACGTGCCCGCCCTCGCCATCGGGCTGCCACATGGTGATCGCCTCGTCCCAGCCGAGTTCGCCGAGCCCGAGCTGCGCGCGCTCAGCCGGGTCCAGCGCAGCGAAGGCCTCGGGCGACTCGCCGCGCATCGACAGCCCGATCTGCAGATACAGCAGATCGAGCGCGGGCGTATCGCCACCGAAACTGAGGAAGCGCCGGCCGTCGGCCGAGCGCCGGTGCATCGCCTTGGCCAGGGTGGCGTAATCCCACCAGGTCCAGTTGAGCCAGGGCCCGGGCGGGGTGTCCTCTTCGCCCCGCTCGCGCAGGACCTGCTGGAACAGCGTGGCGTTGAACCACACCATCGGGATGTTCATGTTGTTCGGCACGCCATACCAGTGCCAGCGGTCGAGCGGATCGTCCCCCTCCTGCCAGTCGGGGTTGGGCAGACGCAGGTTCTCCAGCCGCGCCTGCCAGGTGCCGGTCTGCGGATCGGTGATGTCGTAGCCCTTCTCGTCGCGCAGCTGCTTGAGATAGTCGTTG
>JBEPXK010000408.1:0-4136 GCA_041641915.1 Planctomycetota bacterium | reverse complement strand
CTCGCCGGCCCCACCGGGGCCGGCTATCGCTGCGCGATGCCGGTTCCGCCCTCCGGCCCATTTTCGGCGGAAAACAGGGCTCTGTCGGCCGATGGGGGCCGGCCCGGCCCCCATGACCCTGGTAGCCTTTCCTGGAGCTCTGAGGGACCCGTCTTGCGTGCTTCAGAGGGGGCGCTGCCCCTCGCGCGCTCACGCGCACCCCAGCGGCGCTTGCTCCTCGCTTCGCTGCGGGGCTGCGCTTGCGCTGCGTCGGCCCGGTGGCCCCACTGGGGCCACCTATCGCTGCGCGATGCCGCCTCCGCCCCCCACGGCCTCGGTCGGCCGGTCGCCCGGCAAAGCCTGGCCGGGCTCCAATCAGCGATCCCTCTGGGAAACGACGCGATGGCAATGCGGTACAGAAGTGTGAATCCACCGCCCGGGAGAACCGCCGGCTCGCTACGCGGAGCGTCAGAGTACCGCGCGGATCTCCTGGAAGATCACTGTCAGCACGAAGTTCTCGACCAGGATGAGGATGCTGGCGGCGACCACGCCTTCGGTGCACGCCACGCCCACGCCGGCCGAGCCGCCCTCGGTCCGCAGCCCGCGACGACACGCGACCAGGGCGATGGTCGCGCCAAAAAACAGGGTCTTGATCAACCCCGCCGAGACCTCCCAGACGCCAACGAACTTCTCGATCTGGCCCTGATAGGCGGCCGGGTCGATCTGCCAGACGTGCAGGCAGAGCCACTCCGCACCCTTCACGCCGGCAAAATTGCCGACTGCGGTGAGCATCGGCAGCAGCAACACGCAGGCCAGCAGGCGCGGCACCACGAGATAGGCGATCGGATCGGTGCCCATCACCCGCAGCGCGTCGATCTGCTCGGTGACCTTCATCGTGCCGATCTCGGCCGCGATCGAGCTACCGACCCGTCCGGCGAGCATCAGACCGGTTAGCACCGGGCCGAGCTGGCTGACCAGGGCGTAGTAGACCATCGCCCCGGTGACGCTCTCGGCGTTGAATACATCGAGCGTGTACTGCACCTGGACCGCGAGCACGAGGCCGGTGCTCATGCCGGTGAGGATCACCACCGGCAGACTGAGGAAACCGATGCGATAGAGCTGGACCACCAACACCCGCCGCCGCGGCGTCACGCTGAAAAGGGCGCGCACCGAGTTGGTCAGCAGGCAGGTGATCTGTCCGACCGCGAGCACGCCGCGCAACGCCGTGCGTCCGGCATAGCGGATCACGCCTTCGAACGCGCTTTCTGCGAACGGTGCGCCCATGGCGACCCACGATAGCCATTGGCCGACGCCGGTCCACGCCCGCTGGCGTGCGCCTCGCCGGTTGTCGGCACGCCGGGGCACGCGATCCTGTCGCACGATGTCCGCCGCGACCGGGGCCCCAGGCCGCCACCTCTACATCCACATCCCCTTCTGCATCGCCCGGTGCGCCTACTGCGACTTCGCCTCGAGCGTCGGCACGAGCGACCTCCAGCATCGCTACGTCGACGCCTTGCTGCGCGAGTGCGAAGAGCTGGAAGCCGGAAGCTGGGATACGCTCTACCTCGGCGGCGGCACCCCGACCGCGCTCGCCCCCGCAGCGCTCGAGCGGCTGCTCGCCGGGCTGCGTCGCCGTCATCACCCGGCGCCGGATCACGAGTGGTCGTGCGAGGCCAACCCCGGCACCCTCGACCCCACGCGTCTGGCGCTGCTCGCCGCGCACGGCATCAACCGCCTCAGCCTCGGGGTCCAGAGCCTCGACAACGACCAGCTGCGCGACCTGGGACGGATCCATGACGCCGCCACGGCCCATCGCGCCGCGGCGGCGGCGCGACGGTGCTTTCCCCGCCTGAGCGCGGACTTCCTGCTCGCCCTGCCGGGCCAGACCGATGCCCAGCTGCAGGCGATCGTTGATTTCGCCCGCGAACACGCGCTCGACCACCTCTCGGCCTACTGCCTGAGCATCGAACCGGGTACCGAACTCGCCCGCCGCAGCGCGCTGGGCCGGTTCCGCGCGCCCGATGGCGATACCGCGGCCGATCTGCTCGAAGCGGCCTGGGATCGCTTCGAGCAGGCCGGCTACCGCCAGTACGAAACCAGTAACTTCGCCCGACGCGGCGCGGCCTGCCGCCACAACCTCGCCTACTGGCTGCGCCGTGACCACCACGCCTGCGGCGCGGCCGCGGTGAGCTGTATCGACGAACGACGCTGCCAACGTCCGCTCGAGGTGGAGCGATACATCGCTGCGATCACCACCGGCGATCACAGCGCATGCGTCATCGAGGAGCTCGACGCCGCAACCATCGTGGCCGAGACCTGGATGCTCGGGCTACGGCTCACGTGCGGCGTATCGCGCGCCGCCCTGGGCGCCGCCGGCGACCGGAGCGAGCGGTGGACCAACACGGCCGCGACACTCGCCGAGCAGGGCCTGCTGCGTCTGAGCCGACAGCACATCGCGCTCAGCCGTCGGGGCCGGCTGCTGCAGGATGCACTCACCCGCGCGCTGATGCCCTGAGGGCGCGGCCGCTTGGCAGGGACACCGGCAGCGGTAGCGTCCCGGCGGAGGGAGCCCCGCATGAGCGCGCACGCACCGAGCGGATACGATCGCCTGGCGATCCACACCATGACCGTCAAACCCTGGAACCTCGAACAGGCCTGCGCGGCCTGCGCCGAGGCTGGCATCGGTGGGATCACCGTCTGGCGCCAGCACCTCGAACCCTACGGCACCGAGCGCGGCGCGCAGATCATCCGCGATGCCGGCCTGGCTGTCCCGGCGCTGTGCCGCGGCGGCTTCTTCCCCGCTGCGGAGCCAGCGGCGCGCGCAAAGGCAATCGATGAGAACAAACGCATCCTCGACGAGGCAGCAGCCATCGGCGCCGAGATGGTGGTGCTGGTCTGCGGCGCGGTGCCCGGCATGCCACTCAGCCAGGCCCGGGCCCACATCCGCGACGGCATCGCCGCCTGCCTGGAGCACGCGCAGGCCTGTGGGGTCAAGCTGGCGATCGAACCGCTGCATCCGATGTACGCCGCCGACCGTAGCGCGATCAACACCATGGCCCAGGCGCGCGCGATCTGCGAAGAGCTCACGCATCCGCTGCTCGGCATCGCCGTGGACGTCTACCACGTCTGGTGGGACGATGCCCTCGCAGCAGAGATCCGCCGCGCGGGCGAACAAGGCACCCTGTTCGCCTTCCACATCTGCGACTGGCGGGTCGAGACCCGCGATCTGCTCAACGACCGCGGCCTGATGGGCGAAGGCTGTATCGACATCCGCGGCATCCGCGGCCTGATGGAACAAGCCGGCTTCGCGGGCTACAACGAAGTCGAGATCTTCTCCAATTGGCACTGGCAGAAGGACATGGGCGCCTACCTGGCCGAGATCCAGCAGGCCTACCGCACCCACGCCTGAGCCGAGCCGAGCCGCCCGCCAGCCAGACCACACCCGCGCCAGGTCGCGAGGAGCAGCCAGCAGGCGACGACCGGGGGATCCGCAGGGGCGAAGCCCCCGGCGGATCCCCTTCAGTTGCTGCCGGGGACCTTGATCTGGAACTCGGCCTCGGGGCCGATCAGCGACCCGAAACTGAATGCGGCATCGTGCGAACCGCCCACCGGCTCGGTCAGGATGGTCTCGCTGGTCCGGCTCCAGATCAGCTGCACGTCGACCTGGGACTCCGGAGACACCTCGTCGTCCTCGACCGAACCGGAAATGGTGAAGGAATCGAGGTCATCGACGGTGATGGTGAGCGGCAATTCCGCAGTCTGGCCGCCGTCGTCGGTCGCGCTGACCACCACGTGGTAGGTGCCGTTGATCGGGAAGTAGATCGTCGCCGCGGGGCCAGCTGCATCGATGTCGACCACGCTGGTGTTGGTCTCGCCATCGTTGACAGCCCAGGTCACGGTCGGATCGCCGCCATCATCGGAGGCGGTGACCGTCAGATCGATCTTGTGTTCGTCCGTGCTCTGGTTCGGACCACCGTCGATGCTCAAGCTCGGCGGGGTATCACCACCGTCACCGCCGTCGGTACCGTCACCGCCGTCGGTGCCGTCACCGCCGTCGGTACCGTCACCACCGTCAACGCCGGCGCCGCCGCCATCGTCATCACCGCCGCCGCTGCCTCCGCAGGAGACGAGCAGGCAACACAGGGTCAGGGCCATGA
>JBEPXK010000407.1:0-4172 GCA_041641915.1 Planctomycetota bacterium | reverse complement strand
CGCCCGCACGATCGGTGACCAGATTGAGCAGATGATGGATGCCGTAACAGAGGTAGACGTAGAGCGTCCCCGGCGCGCGGTAGAGCCCCGAAGCACGCGGGGTCCGCCCCCGGCTGGCGTGGCAGGCGCGATCGTTCTCGCCGTGGTAGGCCTCGACCTCGCAGATGCGGGCGCAGACCGGGCCGACGCGCAGGCGGCAGCCCAGCAGACGGGGCGCGACGCGCGGAGCCGGCTGGGCGAGATCCGGAACCGCGACGCTCACGGGTCGACGGCTGGCGGCGGCGGGTCCGGCTCGGAGGTTGGCGGATCGGCTGACGGCGGCGAAGCCGGCGGGGGAACGTCCGCGGGAAGCGGATCCGGCGGCGTGAGCACGGTCCAGCCGGCGGGTAGCGGGTCGCTGCCGAGCACCAGCTCGAGCAGGCGTCCGCGCAGCGGCGGATCGGCGGGATCCATGAAGATCATCGCCGGCGGTGGTTGGCCGGGGCCACGACCGCGGCGCAGGTCGACGATCAGCTCACTCAGCGCCGTCTGCGGATCCTCGCCGGGCTGCGGCAGATAACCGAGCTGCTCTGCGGTGCCGTCATGCCAGTAGACCAGCATGCCCGCGTAGTCGTGGGGGATGTCGTGGCGGACGAAACGCCACACGACCTGCTTGGCCTGCTGGCGCTCGCCGAGCTCGGTGATCGGCGCGTTCCATTCCTCGACGGTGGCCTCGCGGATGTGCCACCGGGGATCCGGCGCCCCCCCCTCGCGCCAGTCCGACCACACCCGGAAGGCGACGATCACCAGGATGATGATCACATAGATCGCGATGCGCCAGGTGCCCAGACGGATGCGTGCGGCCATATGCGGGCATGGTAGCCCACCACGCTGGCAGTCCAGCGCGCCGGACCGGTCTCAGACGCCGAGTATCGCACGCGCGTGTCGCGCGAAGTGCCCGCGCACATCATCCGCGTAATCGGCCAGCACCGCCGCGGCCATACCGCCGCTGTCGCCGGCCCGGTGGAGGCCGCGGGCGAGAATCAGCTCGCGCAGGCAACGATTGCGCTCGCGGTTCTCGTTGATTGCGTCGGTGGTGCGCTGCTGGAGCGTGCCCACGTCGGGGCAGGCGTGCCCGCGCATGCCCGGCTGACCGAGCACCCGCGCCAGCGCCCGCGCCACGGTCGGTTCGGGGCCGATGGCCGTCGCGGCCATCGCCAGCGCGCGGCAGTGGCTCAGATCGGGATCAGCATCCAGACCCGCCGCGAGGGCAACCAGGGCGTCGACGGCCCCGACGCCGTCGCAACGCGCGAGCGCAATCAGGCTGGCGTCGACCGGGCTCAGGCTCATGCCGAACTGGTGCATGCCGCGGTAGTTCCAGCCGACATCCCACGCCGGCTCCGCCAGTCGCGCTGCGAGCACGCTCGCCGCCGCCGGATCGCCCTGCAGGCCGAGCACGAGTGCACAACGCTGCCGGCCTGGCGCATGCTCGTCCTGCCGCTTCACCGCCGCACGCAAGGCATCGCGGGCGCGTTCCGGCGCCGCAAAGCAGATGGCGATGTCGCGGTGGCTGGCGCACCCAGAGGCCACCGCCGCGGCGACCGCGGCGTCGTCGAGCGGGAAACTGTCATCGTGGCCACAGACCGCCGGGTCGAGGATCTGCAGCCCGGCCAGATGCCGTTGGAGCACGCGCATGTCGATCGCGCGCAGCGGGCAGGAAGCATCCACGGCCATGGCACAGGCACGACCGGCGGCGTAGCCCTGATTCTGCACGTCCGGCTGCATCCGGATCACCGGCAGCGCATCGCGCTGGCAACTGACGGCCAGTCCGGTGACCAGAATCCCCTCGATCCCCTGCGGCAGCAGACAGCGAAAAGGGACGTAGGCCTCCAGACCGTCCTTGTCCGGCGGCAGGACCATGAACACCGGGTGGACGGTGAAGCCATGGCTGTCGAAGTTGGACCTGGCCAGGCAGATGCTGTCGGGGTAGGTCCGGCCGGCGAGGAAATCGACCGGGTCGAGCACGATGTCGCCACGGATCTGACGCCGCTCGCGGCTGTCGATCAGCTGGGCGCAATCGAAGGCATCGCGGAACTTGACCTTGCCCGCGACCAGCGCGGCGGTGGCGTCGACCACGTCGCAGTCGTCGCTGAAAGTGTGATCGCTGTTGCAGTAGTTGTCGCCGGGGCACCGCGGTGAGAGCCCCGTGCCCTGAACCGCGACGTGCTCCGCGGCCGCATCCAGGCAGGGAGCACCGGCCGCGGCGGCGACATCGGCATTGCCGGTGGCGTCGACCGTCGCCCTGGCCCGGATCACGCCGAAGCCGTGCGGACCGGCGACCAGCACCCCGGTGACGCGATCACCGTCGACCACCGCGCCCACGGTCGCGGTCCAGAACCAGACCGAACCGCCGGCACTGCGGATCTGCTCGAGATACCACGCCTGCTTGCACTCGATGTTCCACGGCGCGCCCGGATCGCTGCGCGGCGCCGGTTCGAGCCCGGCCACCCCGGCGTCGATCTCGGCGGTGAAACCGACGCGGTTACCATCGTAATAACGCCCGATCAGACCGACCGTCTCCACGCCGCCCAGATCGGATTGGTACTCGAGCACCAGCGTCCGCGCACCGGCGCGCGCGGCCGCGATGCCGGCCGGCGCACCCGCGGTGCCGCCACCGGCGACCACCACGTCGTAACTACCCACAGCGGGCAGCGCGCCGAGGTCCAGCCGCAGACGTTGCCCGGCTGCGCAGCCCACGCCCGGGCGCGGCCCGGCGGTAAGCGCCGTCACACGCCCACCGGCGACCGGGGTGGCACCGGCGATCGCATAGCGCAGTACGCTGGGGGCGGACGCGCGCGGGCTCGCGGCCAGCGTGGCGCCGAGGCGTTCGCCCACCGCCATGAAGGCGTTGGGATCGACCAGGCGCGCGGCCACCTCACGGCTGCAATCGGCGCAGGGGCCGAGCAGCTCGAGTCCGGTCTCGACGGAAAGACAACCCAGGGGGAAGGCCGCCGCTCCCGTCCAGGTGGCGCAGTGCTCAGCGCCCGCGACCAACGCGCGCGCGGGGATCGCGAACGGCGCCTCGTCGGCCATCTGCTGATGCCGACTCCAGCAGGAACGACGCAGGTCCGCGGTGGCCGCAGCTCGGGAGTGCCAGCTGCCATCGCCCTGGTCGACCGCCACCGCGTAGCGATGCAGCGTGGTCTCGATTCCGGAGGCAACCGTGATCCGTCGCTGCTCGAGCGGGGTGATCCCCGGGCCGCTGCACTGTGCCTGGGCCCCGATCAGACAGCGCTCGACGCTGCGGGTCGGCGCGTCGAGCGCCAGCTCGGCGCCCGCCTGTTCGGCGAGCAGGCCCCACCAGGTGGCGTCGACCACCCGCCCGGCCCGGATCGCCTGGAGCCCGGCGCGGTTGGCCACCATCACCCCGGCGATGCCGCCGTCGTCGTCGCGCAGCGATCCCGCCGGGTGCGTCCCCAGCAGGAACGGCACCTGCGCCCCGACCAAAGACTGCTCAAGCGTGCGTTTGACGTGCAACGGCGTGGGATCGACCTGGGCGAACACCGATCGGGCAAGGGCGGTACGCGCCGGTTCGCTCGGCCAGTAACGCCAATGCGCGCAGATGTCGTGACCGAGGTACGGCCGCTCGCCACAAAGGAAGACCGTGGACCCGGCGCGGGCGGCGGCGAGGGCGCAAGCGACCCCGGCGCTGGTGCCACCGATCACGACGATATCGACGGTGGCGATGACGGGGACGTCGACGCTGTGCTGGGTCATGGCCGCTCCTGGACGAGGAGGGCCAGTGTAGGATGCGCCGGAGCCATCCGAAGCCCTTTGCGCGTCCGCTGCATTGCACAAACCGGTACATTTATATCATAGGACAGCTCCGCCGTCTCTGATTCACCCGCAATCGCCGCCCAAGAACCGCCAACACACGCATCGCGGATTCCCGTCACAGGTGACGGGTCCCTCAGAGCTCCAAACCTCGGAACCGCCAGCGAGTGGAGCCCAGCCAGGCTTGGCTGGGCGACCGGCCGACCGAGGGGTGGTTTTCTGCGAAAATGGGCCGGAGGGCGGAGCCGGCATCGCGCAGCGATAGCCGGCCCCGGGGGGGCCGGCGGCCGGTGGAGCGCGACGAGCGATAGCGAGGAAGCCGGGCCCGGAGGGACGCAGAAAACGCGGCCGGAGGCCGC
>JBEPXK010000406.1:0-4173 GCA_041641915.1 Planctomycetota bacterium | reverse complement strand
CTCCGCCCCCCACGGCCTCGGTCGGGGTTCGCGGCCTCCGGCCGCGTTTTCTGCGGGCCTGCGGCCCATTTTCGCAGAAAACCTCCCCTCGGTCGGCCGACCCGTTGACGACGATTCTTGCCGTGCGAAGGTGCTGCGCGAGCTCTGAGGGACCCGACAGAGGAGCGATTCTCGGCGAAAATGGGCCGAAGGCCCGCCGAGAACGGCCGCGAAGCGGCCGAGCGACGACAGAGGCCGCGAGCGAGGCAAAGCCGAGCGACCCGGGGATCCTAAGGGGCAGAGCCCCTTAGAAGAAAAACCCCCCCCTAATGCAACTCGAACGACCGCAAGAGATCCAACCCCACCACATACAGCATCAGCGCCAGGATCAGCGCCACGCCGATCGCGTTGACCACGTCAAGCAGCCGCTGCGGCAGGGGGCGCCGGATGATGGTCTCGATGCCGAGGAACAGCAAGCGGCCGCCGTCGGCCACTGGCAGCGGCAGCAGATTGATCAGGAACAGGTTGAGGCCGAGGATCGCCAGCAGCCGGAGAAAACCGGCGATGCCGGCGGTCTCCACGCCCGAGCGCAGGGTACGGAAGATCCCGATCGGACCCTGCAGCGACTTGGAGGCATCCACGCCCCCCTCTTCGGCCGAACGGAAGAACTTGGGGATCAGACGGAAGGTGGTGCCGAGGATCCGCCGCGATTCGTTCCAGGCCACGCCGAAGCCCTCGTACCAGGCGTCGAGCGGGTAGTCGACCATGCGGAATTCGTTGAAACCGATGGCCACGCCCGGGTCGGGCAGGGCGACCTGCGCGCGCGCCGGCTGCTCCGCGCCGTTGCCGCGCACCAGCTCGATCGCCCGTTCGCCGTCGCCGGTGCGAGCGAAAGCGCTGACGATCCAATCGCCCGGTTGCAAGGCCGCGCGCAGGGGCTCGGGTACCCGGTCGACGGGGATCGCGTCGCGGCCATCGCGGCGGCCATCGTCGTCGTAGCCGCCGTGGCGTTCCACCACCACCGCCTTCTCGCCCAGCTCGACCACGCGTGCCCCGAGCAGGCGCAGGGTGACCGGGGTCACCGGCCGGGCGAAGAAGATCTTGGCCAGCGCGCTGGGCTCGTGCTTGTCGTCGAGCGCCCTCCACGCCGGCTCGTCCAGGGCCACCAGCACGCGTTTGCCGCCGCGCAGATAGCGCAGCTCGGCCTGGCGCGCGGCATCGACGTGCGCCGCGAGCAGGTAATCCCCCGCCTTCAGCCCCGCCGCGGCCAGGGCCGGCTCGCTCTGACGCAGGCCGGGGACGAGGTAGGGCAGCACGCCCTGGCGCCGCAGCGAGAGCTGAACCCCGATCAGCAACTGCCCGCTGGTCGGATCGCGCTGCGCCGGCACGGCCGCCTGATGGGTGGTCCAGCCACCGGCACCGTCGCCGCGCCAGTAGCTGATTGCCACCGGGGCCTGTGGATCGGCGTCGAGCGCGCGGCGGATGAGCGCGCGCAGATGCATGGTCGAGGCGACAGTCTGGCCGCCGACGCTGTGCACGAAGTCGCCCGGCTGCAACCCGGCCGCCGCGGCCGGCATGTCGTCGATCACGCCGGAGATCTGCACCGGCAGGCCGAGCGCGCTGGCCCACAGGCCACCGCCTTCGGCCGGATCGCCGGCGTAGGGGACGGCGATGGTCTCGCGCGAGCCGTTGTGCGTGACCGTCAGCGGCACCGGCGCGGCGCCGAGGCGCGGCAGCAGCAGCTCCTCCTGCAGCATCTGGGCCGGCATGTCGCCGACCTCCTGCCCGTCGACCGCGACCACCTCGGCGCCGACGGGGATGGCCTCGCTGCCGGCCACCGCGGTGATCCGCGTCGCCACCGCGGGCACCAGGCCGAGCCGGGGCCGGCCGACCGCCGGATCGTAGACCGGGGGCACGCCCGGCCCTTCGGCCGGCAAGCGGTTCTCGACCCCGTCGCGGCGGATGGTCATGTGCACCGGCGCGGTGCCGGTGTCGATCACGGTCAGCTGGATGTGTTCGAACGCCTTGATGCTGCGGCCGTTGACGCTGAGCACGTGGTCGCCCATGCGCAGGCCCAGCTCCATCGCCGGACTCGTGACCACATCGCCGTGCTGGTCGACCAGCCGCGGCTGGACCTGGCCGACCTGCGGCGGATGGATCGGCAGCCCGTACCAGGCGAGAAACAGCAGGATCAGCAGCGAGGCGAACAGATTGAAGATGACCCCGGAACCGAGGATCAGCGCCCGCCACCCGGCGCTGACGCTCTCGAAGGCGCGACCGCGCTCCTCCTCCGGGGCCTCGGGGTCTTCGTGTTCCTGGAAGGCGACGTAGCCGCCGAACGGGAACATGGCGATGCAGTAGTCGGTCTCACCGACCGTTTTCGACCATAACGGCTTGCCGAAACCGATGGAGAACACGTCGACCCGGACCCCGGCCCACTTGGCGAACAGGAAATGGCCCAGCTCGTGGATGAAGATGACGAACCCGATCCCCAAGATGGCGAGCAGGACGTAGAAGCTCTTGGCGATGGCATCCATGGAGGGGACGAGTGTGCGCTGGGGAGCGGGGGAGCAAGAAGGGTTGTCACCGCCGCGACCGCAACGCCGCCGCCGCCGGATCTGCGCGGCGATTCACCGCGGTGGACGCCCGGGGTGGCCCGTGGCTCAGAACCCGGCGCCGGGGTTCTCCAGATCGAGGATCCGCCGGCCGGTCTCCGGGCTACGCACCGTCGGCGCACGCGGGTCGTGCATGCGCTCGAGCTCCCAGCAGCAATGCATGCCGTAGATATCGGCATGGTCCATGGTCTCGGGATCGACCTCGCCGAGCAGGGCCGTGGTGACCGAGCCGACCATGCCGATGAAGGTGGCGCGCTCGTCGACCTCGGGGAAATCATAGACGAAACGCACGAGGAAGGCCTCGATCTCGCGGTTGAGCGGCGGCCAGAACAGCCGGCGGCGATCGACCACCGCGACCTCGGCCGGCGGCTGGCCGAACTCGCTCGGGTCCGAGAGCCAGGCCACCATCGCCACCTGGGCCTGGAAGGCCGGATCGTAGACGTCGATCGGCAGGCGATCGATCGAATCGAGCTCCTGGAGATAGGCGATGGCGGTACCGGCGTCGACCGGGTTGGCCGCGTGGTGCGCGAGCACCTCGAGCGCTTCGAGGTCACCCATCGCCGCCGCGGCCCGGGCCGCCTCGAGGCGGACCTCGGAGAGTGGATGGCAGCGGGCCATGGTGATGAGTTCGATCTGGTCGGCGCCACCGACGAAGGGCAGCGCGCCGGCGGCGCTCTGGGCGTACCAGATGTCTTCGGTGCTCAGCAGCAGGTCGCGCAGCTGTTCGCGCCCCTCCTCGCTGTCGTAGGGATGCTCCGGCAAGGCGCCTTCGCGCATCAGCGCGTTGGCCATCTCGAGGTAGGCCACGCCGCAGTAACCCGCGGGCACACAACGCCCGAGCGATTCGACGACCATCAGTGCCAGCGCACGATTGGCCAGCAGCTGGTCGAAGATATCGCCCCACAGGTAGCCGTCGTGATGGCGCCCGCGGCGGATGGCGCCGAGCATCTCCTCGACCCCGCCGATGTGCTGGGCGGCGACGAACAGCTTGAACAGGTAGAGCGCGGTCTGCTCACCCATCGCCGGACCATGTTCCGCGACCAGGTCGACGATCCGTGGCAGCGCGTCGTTCCAGACCACGCCCAGGGCCTCATCGCTGGAGACCTCGCTGATCGCGGCCGCGATCGGCGCAAGCTCGTCAAGGCCTTCCGGCGCTGCCGCCTCGATCGCATCGAGGCGGCGGACCAGGCAGCGGGCGGCTGCGGCGCTACCGAGCGCCGGGCCGAGCTGGATCCGGCTGCCGGGCATGAATTCGGGGGGAGGCTCGCTGGCTTCCATATCTCACCTCTGCTCGACGCACTGGTGGCTCAGCCCCAAGTAGTCGCACCAGCGCGCAGCGGTAAAGCGGAAATCCCTCGCCGCTGGGCATCGGGCATCGTTTGCACCGTTTCCTGTAGAAGGTCGGCACAACCCAACGCCATCGTTGAAACGTCTGCAACGTTTCGCGTCCAGGCGTTGCGGCCGCAGCGCGCATCTACCGCCAGAATGCCAAGGTGGGCCTCCGCCCACAACCCAAGGGTTGCGAGCATAGGGCTCCGGCCCACCTTTCTGCTCTTTCATCAGGGGACTTCGTCCCCCG
>JBEPXK010000405.1:0-4174 GCA_041641915.1 Planctomycetota bacterium | reverse complement strand
GGCCCGGCGGAAACGCCAGCGAAGCTGGCGAAGGGCGACAGAGGCCGGGGGGGTGTGCGCCGAAGGCGCGAGGGGGCAGCGCCCCCTCTGCGGGAAGCCTCTCTCTTGTCGCTGCTCCTGCTCGTGGGCTGTGCCGGCGAGGCGCCGCCGCCGGCGGCGCCGCCCGCGGTGCGGGTGCGGGTACGCCCGGCGCAGAGCATGGAGTTCACCCGCGTGCTCGCGATCGCCGGCGTGGTCCGGGCGCAGTCCTACGCGGTGGTCAGCGCGCGCACCCCCGGCGTGCTTGATCAAGTGCATGTGGACGAAGGCGCGGCGGTCCGCGCCGACGAGACGGTGTTGTTCACCAGCGATCGGCTCAACCTCGAGAAGGCGCAGCGCATCGCGCAGCAGCAGGTGGCGGTGAGTCGCGAGGCGGTGCGCGTGCGCCAGGCCGAGCTGCGGCGGTTGGAGGCGGACCTGGACAAGGCACGCCTGGACCATGCGCGCTACCGCCGCCTGTACGAGGACGATGGCGCGGTCTCGGCCGATGCCTACGAATTGCAGCGCTCGCGTCTGGCCCAGGTCGAGGCGGCGGTGGCCGCGGCCGCAGCGGCGGTCAATCTGGCGGAGCGCCAGGCGGAGCAGGCCGCGGAGCGCCTGGCCATCGCGACCAAGGACCTCGGCGATTCCACGGTGCGCGCGCCGATTTCGGGCACCGTCAGCCGGCGGATGCTCGAGCCGGGCGAGATGGCCGGCCCGGGCGTGCCGGTGGTGCGCATCGACGACTGCTCGACGCTGGAGGTTTCCGGCCGGGTCGCCGACATCCACTTCGACCAGGTGAAGGCGGACACGACGCAGGCGCGGGTGCGGGTCGGCGCGATCGACTGCGGGATGGTGCCGGTGCGCTATCGCAGCCCCACGGTCAGCGAGGACCTGCGCACCTTCGAGGTCCGCGTCGAGCTCAGCGATCCCCCACCGGGGGTGGTACCCGGACGGCTGGCGACGCTGGAGTTGGTGCTCGAGCGCCGTGCGGGCATCGGCGTGCCGGCCGACAGCCCCGTGGCCCGGCGCGACGGCGAACTGGTGTTCGTGGTCGCGGAGGGCCGCGCGCAGGCGGTGCCGGTGCGCACCGGGCTGCGTACCGAGGGCTGGGTCGAGCTGCGTGAGAGCCCGATCGTGGCCGGAACCGCGGTGGTCGGCCAGGGCCAGGACCAGCTGGATGACGGCGACCCGGTGCGGGTGGTCGATGGGCGAGACGACTGATGCGCCTGTCCGACGCCGCGGTCCAGCGCCCGGTGGCGATGAGCTGCCTGATCATCGCCCTCGCGTTGCTCGGCCTCAACGCCTACCGCAACATGGGCCTCGAGCTGATGCCCAAGATCGACATCCCCTTCATCACGGTGGTCACCGTCTACCCCGGCGCGACGCCGGCCGAGATCGAGACCGACGTCGCCAGGCGGATCGAGGACGCGGTGGTCAGCGTCGACGGGCTCAAGCACGTCACCTCGTTGTGCACCGAGAACGTGTGCCAGACCTTCCTCGAGTTCGACCTCGCGGTCGACGTTGACATCACCGCCACCGACGTGCGCGAACAGATCGACCTCGTGCGCGCGACCTTGCCGGCCGATGTCGAGGATCCGCAGATCCTCAAGTTCGACCTCAACGCGCAGCCGATCATCACCCTCGCCCTGACCGGCGACGCGCCGCTGGCCGCGCTCTACGATTTCGCCGACAACGAGCTCAAGGACCGCATCACCACCATCCCGGGCGTGGCCACCGTCGAGCTGATCGGCGGCGCCAAGCGCGAGATGCACGTGCTGCTCGACCGCGAACGCCTCGCCGGTCGCGGCCTGAGCTCGCTCGACGTGGTCACGGCCATCCGTCAGGGGGTGGCCACGATACCCGCCGGCCGGGTGCGTGACGCCGGCAACGAGATCAACCTCACCTTCGATGCCGATGTCGCCTCCGCGGCCGACCTCGCCGCACTCGAGGTGCGCCACGGCGGCGATCAGCGTTGCCGCATCCGCGATATCGGCCGGGTTGAGATGCGCACCGCCGAGCAGCGACAGGCGGCGCGGGTCGACGGCCGGGATGCGGTGGCGATCCGCGTGGTCAAGAAGGGCGATGCCAACGCCGTGCGGGTGACCGAGGCGGTGCGCGCGGCAATGGGGCGCCTGCAGCAGGAGCTGCCCGGCGGGATGGATCTGGTCTGGGTCACCGACGACGGTCGCTTCATCGAAGCGACCAACGCCAGCGCCTGGAGCAACGTCATCCAGGGCATCCTGCTCACCGCGGCGATCCTGTTCCTGTTCCTCTACAACCTGCGCTCGCTGCTGGTGGTCGCCGTGACCATGCCGCTGACCGTGATCATCGGCCTGTTCTTCATGCAGATGGTCGGCTTCACGCTCAACTCCTCGACCCTGATCGCCATCGGGCTCTCGGTCGGCGTGCTGGTGACCAATGCGATCGTGGTGCTCGAGGCGATCATCGCCCGGCTGCAGGACGGGCAGAGCCCGCGCGAGGCCGCGCGCCTCGGGGCCGACCAGGCCTGGATCGCGGTGTTGGCCTCGGCCGGGACCAATGTCGTGGTGCTGTTCCCGCTGGCGATCATGCCGAGCCTGATCGGGTTGTGGATCCAGCCGCTGGCGGTGACCATGTTCATCATGACCGTGGTCTCGCTGTTCATCAGCTTCACCCTCACCCCGTTGCTGTGCAGCCTGCTGCTGCGCCCGGCCGATGCCGGTCGTCGCGGTCTGCTGGCGGCCTGCGAACGGGGCTGGAACCGCGGTCTCGAGCGGGTGATCGCCGGCTATCGCCGGCTGCTCGTGGCGGTCCATCGCCGTCGCTCTCGTGCCGTGCTGGTGCTGGTGGCGGTGCTGGGGCTGCTGGTCCACGCGATGGCCACCGCCGGCTCGCTGGGTTCGAGCATGGTCGAGGAGCCCGATCGCGGCGAGGTCTACGTCAAACTCGAGTTCCCCACCCGCTACGCGCTCGAGCGGACCCGCGCGCGGGTCGAGGAGGCGGTGGATGCGCTCGCCGGCCTGCCCGGGCTGGAGCACAGCCTGGCGATGGTCGGCAAGATCGACGCCATGGAGGGCCAGATCAGCGAGGGGGTCTATCTCGCCCAGATCCTGTTGCGCTTCGCGCATCGCACCGAGCGCGCGGCGGATATCGACGCCCTGCTCGCGGCGGTGCGCGCCCGGCTCGCCGACTACCCCGGCGCGATCATCACGGTGAGCCAGCCGGGCATGGTTGGCGGCCAGGCGGCCGAGGTCGAGATGGAGATCGCCGGCCCGGAGCTCTCGGTGCTCGAGGACACCGCGCTCGCCGCCCAGGCCCACGCCCGGCGCATGCCGGGGATCCGCGACCCGGATACCACCGTGCGCAGCGGCAAGCCGGAGGTGCGCGCGCGCCCGCGGCGCGACGTGCTCGCCGGCGCGGGGCTGCCGCCGCGGGTGGTCGGCACCGTCCTGCGCGGCAACGTGGAGGGGCTCGAGGCCGGAGTCTACAAGCAGCGGGCGCGCAACTACGACATCGTGGTGCGCTACGATCGCCGCGACGGGCGCGAGCAGATCGCCGGCATGCCCTTTCCCGCGGGCCCCGGCCATACGGTCGGGCTCGATGCGCTGGCCGAGCTCGAGCCGGGACATTCGCCGGTGCTCATCGCGCGCAAGAACAAGCGGCGGATCGCCAAGCTGTTCGCCAATCTCGCGCCCTGGCTGCCACTGGGCCAGGCGGTGGAACGGCTCGATACCGATCTGCACGCGCAGGGCATCCTGCCGCCGGGCTACGACATCCGTTTCGCCGGGTCCTACGAGTACATGTCCGAGGCCCAGACGGCTCTGGGCGAGGCGGCGTTGATGGCCATCGTGCTGGTGGTGCTGACGCTGGCCGCGATCCTCGAGAGCTTCCGTCAGCCGCTGATCATCCTGTTGACGCTGCCGCTGGCGCTGATCGGGGTGATCGACGCCCTCGCGCTGGCCGGCGGCAGCCTGGGCATCTTCGAGATCATGGGCATGGTCATGCTCATCGGCATCGTGGTCAACAACGCCATCCTGATCATCGATCGCTACAACATCCTGCGCCGTGACGGCAAGGATTCGCGAGCGGCGATGGTCGCCGCGGCCGGCGACCGCTTCCGCCCGGTGCTGATGATCACCGTGGCCGCGGTGCTGGGCATGCTGCCGCTGGCGTT
>JBEPXK010000404.1:0-4175 GCA_041641915.1 Planctomycetota bacterium | reverse complement strand
GTCGGCTCGTCGGCGAGCAGCAGGCGTGGGCGCAGCAACAGCGCCCGGCACAGCGCCACCCGCTGGCGCTCGCCACCGGAGAGCGTCTGCACCGCGGCGCCTTCACGCTGCGCGAGCCCGACCGCCCGCAGCAGTTCGCGCGCCCGGGCGCGCGCCGGGGCGAGTGGCTCTCGGGCGCAGCGCGCGGGCATGAGGATGTTCTCGAGCACGGAGAACTCGGGCAACAGGTGGAAACCCTGGAACACGAAGCCGAGGTGGCGCGCGCGCAGCGCGGTGCGTGCGCCTGGCGCGAGGTCGGTCAGGTCCTGGTCGAGGAAGGTCACCCGGCCGGCATCGGGGCGGTCGAGCAGACCGACGATATTCAGCAGCGTGCTCTTGCCGGTGCCGCTGGCGCCGTGGATCGCCAGCGCCTGGCCGGCCTCGCAGCACAGGTCGAGACCGTCGAGTACCCGCAGATCGGGCGGGTAGGTCTTGACGATGTGGTCGAGCGCGAGCACGGCCATCAGCCGTTCTCCCGGATGGTGGCGATCGGATCGATCCCGCCGGCGCGCCAGGCCGGGGCGAAGGCGGCGACCAGGCCGACCATGGTGATGATCGTGACGTAGGTCAGGGGGATCAGCGGGTTGAAGCTGGTTGGCGCCTCAGGCGTATACATGAATTCCTGCGGGAACAGCGGCACGCCGAGCGCTTCGCTGACCGGATTGAGCACCGCGAGCGTGCCCCAGCCGAGGGCCCAGCCGGCGGCGCCGCCGATGAGGCAGATGGCGAGCGCGGCGAACAGGAAGGCGGCGACCACGCTGCGCCGCCGCGCGCCGAGCCCGATGAGCACGCCGATATCGTGGCGCTTCTCGGCCACCAGGGTGCTGAACAGGGCGTAGATGATGAAGATGCAGATCAGCTGGACGCAGATCATCACGAAGCCGAGGATGTTGCGGTTCTGGCGTACGTTGCGCAGCAGGTGACCGCGGATGTCGGTCCAGTGGCGCACCCGGGTGCCGGGCGCGGCGGCGTCGAGCGCCCGGCCGACCGCGAGGGTGTCGGCGCCGGGTTCCATGGCGACGTGGTAGCCGGTGATCTCCCGCAGGCCCTGGCTGGCGGGGTGGGTGCCGTCCATCTTGGTCAGGCGTTGGCATTGCGGCAGCGGTGCGAACACGGTGTAGCGGTCGATCTCGTAGACCCCGGTGCCGATCGTGTCCGAGACCTCGGCGATGAACTGCCCCACCCGGCCGCCGGCGGCGTCGGGCAGGTTGGCCTGGATGATCGAACCCGGGCCCATCGGCCCGTACATGCCGTGGTTGGTGTACATCAGCTCGCGGCCGACGATCAGCCCGGGGCGCGGGCTCGGCTGCGGCGGCATCGGCGAACCGGTGAGCGTGTCGACGAGCGCGAGCGAGCGCAGCGCCAGCCAGGAGCGCCAGCGCGGTGTGAGGAAGGCGGTGCCGCGTTGGTCGGGCGGGATCGGCGGTCGCGACAGGTCGAGGGTCGGCGTGGCGTGGAGCTTGTCCGGCGCCATCCGCGCGAGCGCCACGTCGCGTTCCCAGTCCAGGCCTTCGCACTTGGCGAAGACGTTGGCGCGTGAATCGTAGCGTGCATCGCCGCTTTGCGCGTTGCGCCCGTGCAGCGCCAGCACCGCCTCGGTGCTGATGAACGGCGCCACCGCCTGCACCCCCGGCACCTGCTGCAATGCCTGCTCGCGGTAGCCCTCGGGCAGACCGTAGATGTGTAGCGGCGCGCTGACGGTGAAGTCGGATTCGGCCGCGCGGATCTGGCGCTGCCAGACCTCGAGCCAGCCCTGCATCACGCCCATCACCGCGATCGGCACCCACACCGTCAGCGTCACCGCCGCCAGGGCGAGCCAGGCGGCGCGACGCGTGCGCAGATAACGCAGGGCGAGATGGCGGGCGAAGGCGTCGGCGCCGCCGAAGAGGTAGATCAGCGCCAGCGGCAGCACGAACACGATCCGCATAGCGGTGATGCCGATGCGGGCCAGAACGCGCATCACGGCAGTGTGGATCGGGATGGCACCGCGCAAGGCCATACCGGGGTGGACAGGATGGGGCCGGAGCTATCCTGGCCCACCGGCCCGGCAGCCAGGGGGGGAGGCGGGATGACCGCGGAGCGGATCGACGGGACGATGGTCGCCGCCCAGCGGCAGGATGAGATCGCGCGGCAGGTCGCGCAGATCGTCGCGCGGGGTCGACGGCCTCCCTGCCTGGCCGCGGTCTCGGTCGGCGACGAGCCGCCGTGGCGGGTCTACCAGCGTCGCCAGCAGCGGATCGCCGATCAGGTCGGCATCGTCTATCGCGACGTCACCCTCGCCGCCGGCTGCAGCCAGGAGGAACTGGACCACGTCCTGCAGAGCCTCAATCAGGACGCCGCGGTCGACGGGATCATCCTCCAGACCCCGCTGCCGGCTGAGCTCGATCTCTACCACGCCCAGAGCCTGCTCGAGATCCACAAGGACGTGGAGGGGGTCAACCCGGCCAACCTCGGCCTGGTGCTCACCGGTCGCGGCGGCATCGCTCCCTGCACCGCCCGTTCGGCCGTCACTCTGGCCGAGACCGCTTGTGGCGACCTGCGCGGGATCGAGGCGGTGGTGGTGGGTTCCTCGGTGATCGTCGGCAAGCCGGCGGCCGAACTGTTGCTCAACGCGATGGCCACCGTCACCGTCTGCCACATCGCCACCCAGGATGTCGCCGCGCACACCCGGCGGGCCGAGCTGGTGATCGTGGCCGTGGGCAAACCAGGGTTGCTGACGAGCGACATGCTCCAGCCCGGGGTCACGGTGATCGACGTCGGCATCAATCGCGTGCCCGGTCCCGATGGCAAATCGCGGATCGTCGGTGACGTGGCCAGCGAGGTCTGGCAGATCGCCCGCGCGGTCAGCCCGGTGCCGGGCGGGGTCGGTTCACTGACCACCACCATCCTGTTCGAGCAGACGCTCGCCGCCTTCCAGCGCGCGGGCTGAGACGGTACCGCGCCATCTCCGCTTGGGCCTTGCCCAGCCCGGCGTGTTCGATAATGTGCGACCCAACATGAACCAACGCGGCGTCCTGCCGCCGGAAAGTCGCCAGCATCCGCATCATGCTTCCCTACGAACGCCAGCAGAGCCTGACCGCGATGCTCGAATCCGAAGGCCGGGTGGTGGTCTCGCACGTGGCGCGGGCTTGGGGTGTGAGCGAGATGACCGTGCGCCGCGATCTGCGCAGCCTCGAGCAGCGCGGGGTGGTGGCGCGGATCCACGGCGGAGCGGTCGCCGGTGGCGGTCTGCGGTGGAACTCGCGCGCCCAGCGCAACCGGCGCGAGAAGGCGGCCGCGGCGGCCAAGCTGGTCGGGTTCCTCCCGCCGCGCGGTTGCATCTACCTCGACGGATCGACCACCGTGGTCCATCTGGTCGACGAGCTCGCCCGGCGCGGCGGTTACACCGTGGCGACCAACAACATCGACACCTTCCAACGGCTGACCGCCCACGCCGGACTCGAGAGCGTGCTCGTCGGCGGCGCGCTGAGCCGCGGCACAGACAACTTCGTCGGCCCGCTGGCCCGGCGCTGTCTCGACGGCATCGCCTTCACCGCCGGCTTCTTCAGCGCCTACGCCCTGCACGACCGCTTCGGCTGCAGTGAGCCGGCGATCGAAGACGCCGAGGTCAAGCAGCTGGTGGGCGAGCGTTGTGAACGCATCCATCTTGCGGTCAACCACCACAAGCTCGGCCAGCAAGCGGCTGGGACCTGGGACTTCGCCGCCGAGCGCGCGGTGCTGGCCACCGACCTTGCTCCCGATGCCGCCGCGCTGGACCCCTATCGCCCCCTGTTCACCACCATCGTCTGATCCAGGAAACCACCATGGCCACACCCGTGATCCTGCCCAAACAAGGCAACAGCGTCGAAACCTGCCTGATCCAGGAATGGAAGAAGGCCCCCGGCGACACCGTGGAACAGGACGAGGTCCTGCTCGAGGTCGAGACCGACAAGGCGGTGGTCGAGGTGGTCGCGCCCTGCAGCGGCACGCTGCTCGAGACCTTCGTCGAGGCCGACGAGGACGTGCCGGTGATGAGCACCATCGCCGCGATCGGCGAGCCGGGCGAGGACATCGCCGACATCCGCCCCGCGGGCGAGGTGCCGCCGGCGAGCGCCGAGGAGTCCGTCGGCGTCGATCCGGTCCAGGCGATGGCCGAG
>JBEPXK010000403.1:0-4179 GCA_041641915.1 Planctomycetota bacterium | reverse complement strand
GTGGTCGCGTACCGCGAACAGGGCCTTGAAGGTCGACGGCTCCGGCGCCTGCCCGCCGGCGCGCAGCCCGGCGAGGAGGTGTTCGCAATTGTGCGCCACGCGCGCCATCTCCTCGAGGCCCATGGTTGCGGCGCTGCCCTTGATACGGTGCACGCAGCGGAAGGCGCGGTCGAGCTGGTCGGGGCGCTCCGGCGTGCGCTCGAGTTCGAGCAGGGCGGACTCGAGTTCGTCGAGGTCCTCGCGCGTCTGGTCGAGCCAGCTATCGCGGTGGCGGAGCATGTCCTCGCGCAGGATCAGCCGGGTGGCCGGTTCGCCCAGGTCGACGCTGGCGCTCGCCGGCAGCCGGCGCACGCCCGATTCGCTGGCGGGGTCGAGCTCCCAGACGTCGATTGCCGGTAGCGGCGCCTGGCCGAGCACCTTCTCCAGCTCGTCGGCGGCGAAGCAGAACAGGCCCACGTCGTGGCCGAAGCGCTCGAGCGGTGCGAAGGGGTCGTCGGGTCCGTGGGCGATCGGGATCACCCGCTGGATCCGCAGGTGTTCGGCGAGGGTGCGATGGACCCGCAGCGGGTCGAGATGCGCCGCGAGCAGCTCGCTCAGCGACAGACGCAGCGCGTAGATCCGCTCGCCGCCGGCCTGGGCAACGATGGCCTCGCAGACGTCGGTCTCATCGAGTCGGTCGACCAGCCAGTCGGGCAGCGCGCCGAGGTGCTCGTGGGTCTGCCCGCTCGACGCTGTTGCCGGCGTGTCCTGGTCCAGCGCGGCGAGCGCATCGAGTGCCGGGGTCGGGTCGACCGGCTCCTGCTGTCCGCCGAGCGCTGCCAGCTGGGCGCCGAGGGTGTCGAGAGCGAGGAACAGCGCCTCGATCGCCGGCGGGGTGAAGCTGGCCTCGCCCTTGCGGATGCCGTCGAGACAGGTCTCCAGGCGATGGGTCAGGGTGACCATCTGGTTCAGGTCGAGGAAGCCGGCCGCGCCCTTGAGCGAATGCGCCGCGCGGAACATGCCGTCGACGGTCGCCGCGTCGTGCTCGCCGCGTTCGACCGCCAGCAGGCAGTCGTTGAGCAACGCGAGGTACTGACCGGCTTCGTCGTGGAAGCCGGCGGCGAGGGTCGGATCGAGCGCTCCGCTATCCATGGCTCAACGTTTCCTGTAGATGGTCGGGCGGACGGTGTGGTACGCGCTCTGCAGCGCGCCGAGCGATTCGGCTCCGCCGAGGATCAGGTGGCCACCGGGGCGCAGCGCGGCGGTGATGTTGCTCAGCACCCGCGCCTTGACCGGTTCGTCGAAGTAGATCATCACGTTGCGCAGCAGGATCAGGTCGCAGGGCGGACCACCCCGGCGCTGCTGCAGGTTGTGCAGCGAGAAGCGCACCGCGTCGCGCGCGCGGCGGCAGACGCGGTGGCGATCGCCGCCGGCCGGTTCGAAGTAGGCCGCACGGCAGGCGGGGGTGACCTTCTGCAGGGCGTAGGGGCCGTAGATTCCGGCGCGGGCGCGCTCGAGCACGGTGGCGTTGATGTCGGTGGCGCTGATCTCGCAGCCGAAGCCGCTCTGGCCGAAGCTATCGAGCAGCAGGATCGCCAGCGAGTAAGGCTCCTCGCCGGTGGAGCAGGCGGCGGACCAGGCGCGGAACACCGCGCCCGGTCCGTGCTCGCGGCACCAGGCCGGAAGCACGGCTTCGGCGAGATGATCCCAATGGGTCTTGTGGCGGAAGAAAAAGGTCTCGTTGGTGGTCAGCGCGTCGATGCAGCGCTGGAGTTCATCGCGTTCGTCGCTGCGGCGGATCAGGCGATGGTAGGCGCCGTAGTCGCCACCGCTGCGCTCGAGCACCCGCGCGCGCAGCCGCGACTGCACGAGGCCGCGCTTGCTCTCCGGCAACCGGATCCCCGCTTCGCGGTAGATCAGGTCGCGGAACAGCGCGAACTCCTGCAGGCGCAACTGGGCTTCGGCGATCATCGTGGAACTCCTACTACTGAGGGACCCATCAGGCGTGGTAGAGGGCCTTGACCGGGCCGGCGGCGGGAGTCGGCGGCTCGGAGGTGCGTTCGGCCTGGTGCGTGCTGCGCGCGGGCGCGGCGGAGCGCTGCAGCGCCGGGGTATTCTCGCTCTCGAGACGGAACCGTTCGACCAGTCCCTGGAGCCGCTGGGCCTGGGCCGAGAGTTCCTCGGCGCTGGCGGCCATCTCCTCGGAACTCGAGGAGTTCTCCTCGGTCACCGCGCTGATGCCTTCGACCGCGGTGGCGACCTGGTCGGCGGTCTGGGCCTGGTCGGCGGTACCGGTGGAGATCTGGTTCATGCCCTCGGCCGATTCGCGGATGCCGCTGAGGATCGCGTCGAGCGCTTCGCCGACCTCCTCGGACAGGCGCATGCCCTCGCCGACGCGGCGGGTGCTCTCCTCGATCAGCTGGGTGATCTCCTCGGCCGCGCTGCCGGCGCGTTCGGCCAGCTTGCGCACCTCTTCGGCCACCACCGCGAAGCCCATCCCGTGTTCGCCGGCGCTGGCGGCTTCGATCGCCGCGTTGAGGGCCAGCAGGTTGGTCTGGTTGGCGATCTGGCCGATGACGCCGCTGATCTTGGTGATCTGCTCGGCGCTCTCGTTGATCAGATGCATGCCGTCGATCGACTGGCGCACGGTGGAGTTGCCCTGCTCGGCCAGGTGCATGGTTTTTTCGCCGGTGGCGTTGGCCCGGTCGGCGTGGCCGGCGACCTCCTTGACCGTCGCCGAGAGCTCCTGCATCGAGGCGCTGATCTCCTCGACCGAGGAAGCCTGGTTCTGCGCGCCGGTGGAGATGTTCTGCGCCGAGGCCGAGAGCTCCTCGCCCGAGGCGGCGGTGTTGTCGGCCGCTTCGCGGATGTTGCCGACGATCTCGTTGAGCCCGGCCACGGTGCGGTTGAGCGCGAGGGTCATGCGCCCGATCTCGTCCTTGCCGCTCACCGCCACGCGCACGGTCAGATCGCCCTGCGAGAGCCGTTCGAGGCCGGCTTCGATCGCCGCCACCGGGCGGGTGATGCCGCGGGTGATCACCAGGGCCAGCGCCAGGCCGACGACGATGGCCACGACCAGGGTGGTGGTGATGGTGGTGGTGACCCCGGCCGCGGTCTGCTCGCGCGCTTCGTCCATCGCGCTGACCAGCGCGTCGACCGCGCCGACCAGTTCGGTGCTTTCATCGCGCATGAGCTGGGCGCTCTGCGCGCGTTGTTCGATGCGGTCGGCCAGGTCGGTGAAGGCGGTGGCATATCCCGTCAGCGCGGTGGTGGCGGCCTCCACGTCGCCGGTGATCGCGCTGCCGTCGGTCAGGCGGATCAGTTCGGCCGCCTCCTGCGCGAGCTGTTCGAGTTGGCCCTCCACCCGCTCGCGCAAGCTGGCACTGCGTACCGAGAGGTACTGCAGGATGTCGCCGCGCGCGGTGGCCATGCCGCGTTCGAGCGCGCCGATCGTTTCGAGCCGTTGTTCGGCGAGCGCGATCGCTTCCCACGCCGCGGTGGCGGTCTCGGCGCTGGTGGTGCGTACCCGGGCTACGGCGCGCTCCACCGTCTGTACCACCCGGCCGGCGCGTTCGCGCGCCTGGGCCAGCAGCTCGGGATCCTTGGCCGCGGCCGCCTGGCCGACGTACTGCTCCACCAGGTCGGTATATTCCTGTTGCCAGGTGCCGAGCCGGCGCAGGTCGGCGCGCAGTTCCGGGTCGCTGATCGCATCGGCGACCGCCTGCGCGCCGGCGACCACCGCTTCCGCGTGCTCGCGCATCTGCGCGCCGTTCTCCGCTGCTGCGTTCCAGAGGAAGTAGAGCGCCTGGATGCGCTGAAGGTAGAGCCGCTCGCGCATCGCGAAGGCGTGGTCGGTCGTCGCGAGCGCCGCGGCCTCGTTCGCGCGCATGGTCGTGCGCGTCTCGGCCATCGCCGCGTCGAGTTCGCGGCGCAGATCGCTCAGTTCGCTCGCGAAGGCCCCACGGGCGCTGATCATCCCTTCCAGTAGTGCCTGCTGCGCCTCGACGTGATCGATGTAGCGATCGAACTCGGCGGCGTAGTGCTCGCCGGGTGCGAGCACCGCGTCGACCAGCCGACGCTGGTCGACGCCCACCGCCGCGCGCAGCGCGCGGGCGCGCTCGAGCATCGCGCCGAGTTCCTCGCGGGTGGCGGCGGCCTGTTCGGGTTTCTCCTGATGGACATAGTAGACAGCGTTGATCC
>JBEPXK010000402.1:382-4197 GCA_041641915.1 Planctomycetota bacterium | reverse complement strand
GACCGGCCGACCGAGGGGTGGTTTTCTGCAAAAGTGGGCCGCAGGCCCGCAGAAAACGCGGCCGCAGGCCGCGAACCCCGACCGAGGCCGGGGGGGGTACGCGCCGAAGGCGCGAGGGGGCAGCGCCCCCTCTGCAAAGAATCAGTCGTCTTCCTCGTCTTCCTTGCCATCCTCGAAATGGTCGTCGATGGTCTCGTTCTCATCCTCGACCATTTCGATGAATTCGTCGAGGGCGTCGGTTATCGCCTCGTTGATGCGATAACCCTCTTCGCGCAAGGCGCGAATGATCTCGGCTTTCAGGGACATGCCGCCGCTCCTGGTCTCAAGGCTGTTGTTGCATACCTGCCGCCGGGGTACGCAAACTCAATGGGTTTTTCGCGTCGGCGCCTCGACCGGGCCCCCGGGGAGCGGATCGTCGCTCTCGCCTTCGATCCACTGCCGCAGACGCGGCATCCAGATCTCGCTGACGAGGATGCGGATACAGGCCGCGACGGGGATGGCCAGCAGCATGCCGTAGAAGCCGTAGAGCGTGCCGCCGGCGATCACCGCGACCATGATCGCCGCCGGCGAGAGGTTGGTCGCCTTGCCCTGGATCATCGGGGTGAGCACGTAGTCGTCGAGCACCTGGGCCACGCCGTAGACCAGACCCGGGAACAGGAACACCGCCCACCAGGCGATCGCCCCGTCCTCGCCAACGTAGAGCCCGCTCGCCTCGCCCGGGCCGAGCACCCGCAAGACCACCAGCAACCAGGCCAATGGCAGGCCGGCCATGCTCACATAGGGCGCGAGACTGAGCACGCCGACGGCCAGACCGAGCAGGATCGCGTGCGGCACCGCGACCAGGCTCCAGCCGACGGCGAAGACCATGCCAAGGATCAGGCAGGTGAGCAGCCGGCCGCGGACGAAGCCGCTGACCGCGTTGTCCATCTGGCGCAACAGGTCCTCGATGCGCTCGCGTCGGGCATCGGGAATGAACGAATAGAGCGTGGCCCGGACGTGGGGATAGGTGACCGAGAAGAACACGAAGAAGAAACCGACGAGGAACACGCCGAAGAGCAGCGTGAACGAGTCGACCACCAGGCCGGCGAGGAAGCTCATCAGCCGTTTGCCGCCGGCGGTGACATGCCCCAGCCACGAGGGTTCCGCCCCCTCCTCGCGCGCCGCCTGCTCACGCGCGACCTCAGCCGCGGCCAGCTGACGCGCGACCTCGGCTTCGACCAGCGACCGCATCGCGGCGCGGTCGTTCGCCGCGGGCGCCGCGCCCTCCGGCGGCGCGGGCACCGGTTCGGCTTCGTCCGTCGTCCCGGCCTGCGGCGTCTCCGGCTCCGGGGGTGGCGCAATGCCGAGGTCCTCGCGGATCTCCAGGGCGTAGCGCCGCACCGCCTCGGGCATGTCCTCGCTGCTGGCGAAGCGGAGTACGCGGTCGGCGTACTGCGGCGCGTTGACCACCAGGCTGCGGGCCTGGGGGATGACCAGGGCCGAGATCGTTCCACCGATCACCACCGCCAGCAACAGCACCAGCGCGAGGATCGCCGAGACCACCCGCGCCCGACTCAGGCGGCGGTGCCAGGTGGTGATGCGGCTGACCAACGGCTCGAACAGGTAGGCCAGGCCGAGACCGACGAGCAGCGGGATGGTCACCGTCCGCGCGACCCAGCCGAGTTGGACCAGGCCGATGACCAGCAGCACCAGCACCACATCGCGCACCGCCTGGATCTGCCAGACGTGCAGCCGATGCCACGGCGCCGGTGCGGCGGAGGGATCGTCATCCTGTGGCCGGGGACCATCGCTTTCGTTCATGGCACTACAGTGCCGTGAACGACCACCTGGATCAAGCCGCAGGCGGCTCGCGGTCGAGCGCCGCATAGCGCGCATAGACCGCCTCCGGCGCGCCGTCGCAGAGCAGCTGGCCGCGATCGAGCAGCACGCAGCGATCGCAGAAGCGCTGCATCAGCGCGCGATCGTGGCTGACGAACACGAGGGTGCGCCCGGCGGCGACCAGCGCCTCCATCCGCGCGAGGCATTTCTCGCGGAAGGCCTGATCGCCCACCGCGAGCACCTCGTCGACCAGCAGCACGTCGCAATCGAGATGCGCGGCGACGGCGAAGGCGAGGCGGACGTACATGCCCGAACTGTAGCGCTTCACCGGCAGATCGAGCAGATCGGCGACCTCGGCGAAAGCGACGATCTGATCGAGCCGCTCCTGTACGAAACGGCGCTTGAGACCGAGGATCGCGCCGTTGAGGAAGATATTCTCGTAGCCGGTCAACTCGGGATGGAAGCCCGTACCGACCTCCAGGATCGCACCCACCCGGCCGCGGATCAGCGCCGTTCCGGTACTCGGCGGCGTGATCCGGGCGAGGATCCGCAACAAGGTGGACTTGCCCGAGCCGTTGCGCCCGACCAGGCCCAGCTTCTCGCCGCGCGCAACGGTGAGATCCAAGGGCGCAAGCGCTGGGACGTCGTCGGTATGCCCCCGTCCGGCGAAGCCCGGCAGCAGACGCCACGGCCGGCGAACGCAACTGGTGAGCACCTCGCGCAGGCTCGACTGCATCGCCCCGACCCGGGCATGGACGTAGGTCTTGCTGATCTGGCGCGCGCTGATCGCGCACTCGCTCGGCAGGGGCGCGTCGTTCGCCATTCAGATCACATCCGCAAAACTGCGTTCGCTGCGGCGGAAGAACAGCACACCCGAGCCGAGCAAGACCAGTCCGGCGCCCAGGCTCAGCAACAGCTGATCGAGGTGTTGCGCCGGCACGTGCCCCGCGGGATGGGTGCACCAGCGGAACAGATCGATCGCCGCCGCGAGCGGGTTGGCGTAATAGAGCCACAGCCACAAACCGCTGAAGCGCTCGCGCATCAGCGTGCTCGAGAACCCCACCGGCGAGAACATGAACAGCATCTGCAACACGAAGGGCGCGAGCTGGCGGAAATCACGGTACCGCACGCAGCCGGCGCTGAACCACAGCCCGAGCCCGAGTGCGTTGAGCGCGACCAGCAACAGCGGCACCGGCACCAGCAACAGACGCCAACTGGGCGCGAAGCCATACAGGCCCATGAGCACCATCAGCGCAACCAGATTCAGGCCGAGGTCGATCAGGTTCGGCGCCACGGTCCCCACCGGCAGCAGGATGCGGGGGAAGTTGACCTTGGTGATCAGATTGACGTTGTTGGTCAAGGCGATGGTGCACTGGTTGACGATCGCGGCGAAGAAGATCCACGTCACCACGCCCGAGAAAGCCAACAACGGATACGGCAACCCGTCGTCGGGGAAGCGGGCGAGATGCCCGTAAAGCACGCTGAAGATCACCACCTGCGAGGCCGGACGCGCAAACAACCACAGGATCCCGGCCAGCGTCTGGCGATACCGCACCACCAGATCGCGCCGGGCGAGGAACCACAGCAGCTCGCGATATTCCCAACACCGCCGCCAGTATTCCCCGGCCTGCCCCCGCGGCGTGATCAGGACCACGCGTTCGTCCTGCTCCTGTTCTGCCATGATCCTCCATCGCCCCGCGATCACGCGCCACGGAAGCCGGTTCGCAGGCGCGGATTCGTGATCCCGTAGCGGATCGATCCTCTGCCTGCCAGCAGGCTTGGCAACCGGAGGGACGCTGGTGATGGCGGTCGGCGACCAGCGACCAGCGAGCAGCGCGAACAGCGACCAGCGACCAGCGAGTGGCGAGTAGCGAGTAGCGAGTAGCGAGTAGCGAGTAGCGAGTAGCGAGTAGCGAGTAGCGAGTAGCGAGTAGCGAGTAGCGAGTAGCGAGTAGCGAGTAGCGAGTAGCGAGTAGCGAGTAGCGAGTAGCGAGTAG